>NMQN01000502.1 GCA_003575245.1 Candidatus Atribacteria bacterium 1244-E10-H5-B2
TTTCCTTTTGTCCTGAGCGGAAAGATTTTTTTAACAAAGGATTTCTTTCCAGAGCATCGGTTACGGTTCCCGGCAAGTTTCTGTCGAATAATTCCTGCCTTTCGTATAGTCGATTATAAAGTTCTTCTCTTTTAGATTTTTCTTCTTTATTTTTTTTGTCTTTTATTATTAAATATAGGTCAAATATGAGTATTAAGGCACAGACAATCCACAGCCCTATTTTCATTTCTGTGGGTATATTTTTTAGCGCAAATACGCAGGCAGCAAATATTAAAGGTCCTGCTATTGAAATAATATTTATAAATGAATCCATTTTTTTCATCTCCTTAGAGGAATTTTTATTAGGGTGAATTTTTATTATTATATTTTATATTCGATAAAACTTCAAAAAATCCTTTTTTTTGTGGAATATTTTTTAAATAAAGATTAAAAAAGTAATCACCCCCATCTTAATCCTCTCCCCTCGAAGGGAGGAAAAGAGAGACGGGCACGATTCATCGTGCCCCTACATAAAAGAGAAGAAGTGTAAGTGCAGTAAAACATTGGGCGGTTTTTTGAATCATTAGATATGTCATTAATGTTAATGTTATGGTAGAATTATGATTAAATGATTTTACAGAAAACTAAACAGAATAATTAAAAGGAAAATGGGAGAAATAGATTTGAAAAGACAGACCAAGGGTTATCTAATGGTAGCTGCAGCCGGAATTTTATGGGGGACGATAGGACCACAAGTAAAAATTCTGCTCAATTATCAATTATCGGTTCAGACTATTGTATTATGGAGAATGATATTTGCGGTTTTAGTCCTCTTCCCTTTCATCTTCTTCACTAATAGAAAGGCGCTAAAATTAGACCTGAAGGGCCTTATACATATTTCTTTAATAGGGATTTGTAGTCAGTTTTTCTTTAATGTATTGTATTTCAGTGCAATTCAAAAAACTACCGTTGCCACAGCAGTAACTCTATTATATACCGCACCGATATTTATTGCTATTATGGCGAGAATTTTTTATAAAGAATTACTTACTCCCTTTAAAACTGTAGCCCTATTCCTTTGTATAGGAGGATGTTTCTTTGCTGCCACCGGAGGTTCAATGGATACACTTAAAATAAATTTACCGGGAGTTTTAATGGGAGTGGGAGCAGGCTTTACTTTTGCCTTACTTACTATTTTAAGTAAGGCAATAATAAACAAATATCACCCGCTTACCATCATCGCGTATTCCATTGGATTTGGACTTCTTTTCTATCTTCCTTTCTCTCGTCCTTTAGATATTTTCCAAATGGATTTGGCTGTAAAGGCGTGGCTACTGTTGGGCACTATCGGATTAATTGCCACTGTGATAGCTTACGGATTCTATATTACCGGGTTATCTTATGGTATTGAAGCATCAAAAGCAGGAATTGTCAGCACCCTGGAACTGGTGGTATCGGTTGTACTTTCTTATCTGATATTTAAGGAAGCCCTCTGGGGATGGAAATTGGTAGGGATTTTGATGGTTGTATTTTCGGTGATAATTGTTCAAGTGGATAAGATTTTACCTTCCCGTTCCCCCTCACCCCAACCCTCTCCCTCCAGGGGAGAGGGAATAAAATAGGGCGTATGCAATACGCCCCTACAAAGATAGATTCCCGTTTTCGCGGGAATGACATAAGGCGTGGGAAAGACAATAAATTATTTAGTGACTATAAATCCGCCATATTGTCTAAAGCATCACCGGTTAAACGATACACCACCCATTCATCCATAGGTTTTGCACCCATATGGTCATAAATTTTTCTCATATACTGAAAGTTCCTTTATAAATTTAAGAATTAAGGGGACATCCTCTATGGAAGCTTTTCGGATATTTAGATTAACCTTTTCGTCTCCAGATTTTTTCATAATTATTTCTCCTGATAATCTATATTTAAAAATATGGTACAGAGAACCGTTGTCCCCTGTACCATATAATTATGTTGTGAGAGTACAACAATGAATTGTGCCCTTGCCATTTTATTGCCTAATACCTCTTGCGGGCACGATGCATCGTGCCACTACATTACCATTTTGTTTACTTTTTGGGTTGCAATCATTTTTTGCTAATTTAGAGTTATCTTCTTTATTTTCATTAAAAAATTATTCTAAATAGGTTAATTCTTCACTTTCTAAACTTATTTTGGTAGTATCGCTCCCTTTGTAAGCGGTAAGCACCGTACTGTATTTGCGAGGAATATTATCGGCTGCATGAGTGAATTTTATTACTATATCCTGGGAAAATTTCTTATCCTGGTCTAAATCGAGTTCCAATTCATCGATTACTCCATCCCCATAAGTTATTACCGTTACTTTATCTCCGGTAGTAGATCCACTTAAATTAAGGTAAACATAACCAAAAGTTAATTCTCCTATTTCTTCTGTAGTGGTATACCATTCTACATAAGAAAGCGATAATATTAGTTGATTATTTAAACAACCCGATAATAAAAAAACAGGTAGCAATAATATCAGCATTAAAACCAATATTTTTTTCATAATTCCCTCCTTTTAATTGAATTCTCTCCAATTATAGATGAATACTGAAGGACTATTTATATTTTATTCACACCCCCTTTAAACCGATTTCTTCTGCTACCTCCTGCATACCTGCAAGGGTATCAGCAATGATATCAGTAAGTTCCATTCCTAACATCTGAGCACCTTTTTCAATGATAGACCTATTTACTCCGGCTGCAAATCTTTTGTCCTTCCATTTCTTCTTCACTGATTTTACTTTTACATCCATAATACTTTTGGAGGGTCGAACCAAAGCTGTAGTTACCACCAGACCAGTAAGCTCATCTATAGTATAAAGGACCTTTTCCAATTCTGTTTGTGGCTCAATTTCTGAACAGAGCTCCCAACCATGACTTACTACTGCTCGAATATATTCTTCGGGCCAGCCCTTTTCTTTTAATATCTCCTCACTTTTATGGCAATGCTCCTCGGGAAATTGCTCATAATCAAGGTCATGAACCAGGCCGATGACACCCCATTTTTCTTCATCTCTTCCCCGCTTGCGGGCAAAATAGCGCATAACTCCCTCTACGGCCAAGGCATGTTTTATCAGACTATCACTCTTGTTATATTCAGTAAGTAATTGATAAGCTTCTTCTCTGGTTGGAACTTTTGAACTCATTTATTTCCTCCTAAGTGGTTTATTTTTTTATGTCTATTATATCCTCTCTAATTTAATTATAATATATTCTATGAGATATTCAAATAATATCGAAAAAAAGTATCGAGTATCGAGTTAAGAAAGCGAAAGGGGAAATAGAAAAAGTTTACACTAACTTTTTTTATTTTTTTCCAATCTTAAAAATCTATTAAGAATTAATATCGATAATCCTATTACAAAAAATAAGGTAGCGATACCAAATCTATCAGCAATATAACCGAATAAAGGGGCTAACGCTATCATAAAAAGTGAACCGACCTGGCTTTCAATAGACATCACCGTTGCTCGTTCATCTCTTTTCATATAATCACCAAAAACATCAACCGCCAGGGGCCGCCTTCCGTCTTTCAAAAGATAAAGGAAAAAGTAAAGAAGTATAATTGCTAACATAATTTTAGTTTTGATAGCAAAAAACATAATAAAAAATACTATACCTAAAATGTCAAAACTGATATCCATCAGTTTGTCAGACTTCAATTTAAGGTTTAAGCGGTAAACATTTCGGGAAACCAGCGAACTAAAGATATACATCACTCCATAAATAAGTCCTAAAATAATTTTTAACTGAGTGACTGCTTCCATCGAGACTATTATGTAAATTCCGGAAATTAAAATAAGGTCTTTTAAGATAGGCTGAATATAATCTTTTAAAACTTTAAAAATGGCATCAAAGAGCGAGGAACTTATCACTACTTTTCTAAGGGAACTATTGGTAAAAACATTTTTTAACTGTTTAATACTATAAGTAAAAAAATTTTTTATGCTGATAGTAGTTTCTACCTGTTGATTTAAACCCTTAGGATAGGACCAGATTAAGAGAAAATCAAGAATGTAGGGGATAATGCTGAATAAGAAAATCGATTGCATCCTGGGTAATTTAATAATCAAAAAGATTGCAGCAAAGGCAGATAAGGAAGAACCGATTAAGGAAAAAGAACGGGTGCGGCCATAGACAAAAGTCTTGTGTTCGAACCAGCCCTTCTGTTCCAAATAGGAATAAATCATGGCTTTATGGGTGCCTGACCTAAAGGCTTCTCCCAGGCCAAAGAAGACCATAGCTATCGCTACAATGGTATAACTTCCTCCCAGGAAAAAAAAGAAGAAAGAGGCGATATAGAAGATGAAACAGAACATCAATTCGTTTTTTTTTCCGTATTGGTCGGCAAATATCCCGGAGGGAACTTCAAATATATAGATAATTATCCCTCTAATAGAAAACAAAGTTCCTATCTGAAACAGGTTAAGGCGCACCACCTGTATTAGATAAATATATAAGTAGGGTTCAAAAAAACGAAGATTTTTTAAAAATCCATACAGGCAAAACTTTTTTATCTGTCTATTTTCTTTAATTATTCCGTGTATATCTTCCATCTTTCATTATCGGGAACAGAGAACCGTTCCCTGTTTTTTTGTTCTTTTTTAAAACTTTACTTCAACGTTTTCTCTTTCTTCTCCTTCTGTTTTGTAATAAGGCCTGCTGGTAAAACCGAATAGATTAGCAATTATCGAAGTCGGGACTTTAACTATAGCAATATTAAATTTCATGGCAGTATCATTATAGAACTGTCGTGAAAAACCTATTTTGTCTTCGGTATCTTTCAGTTGTTTTTGTAAATCCAGAAAATTTGTATTAGCCTTTAAATCAGGATAATTTTCAGCAACTGCAAATAATCGACTCAGGACACCGGTTAACTCTGAATTTGCTCCTAATTTTTCCTCCGGCGTTTTTGCTGATAGATATTTAGTTCTGGATGCAGTCACTTCTTCTAATGTTTCTTTCTCATGTTTAGCGTATCCCTTTACAGAGCTTACCAGATTAGGAATTAGATTAAATCTTCTTTTTAGCTGGACATCGATCTGCGCCCAAGAATTATCTATTCTCCCTCTTAACATTACTAATGTGTTATAAGTTAAAACCCCCCACAATACAATTAGAATAACAAAAATCATTATAAAACTCATAAAAACACCCCTTTCTCTTTTCTCTTTTTCATTTTGGCAAATTATTTAAAAAGCGCCGGCTCCACCGCCACCGCCACCGCCTCCGCCGCCGGAAGAGAAGCCGCCACCCGAACCGGTTGAAGCAGTTGCGCTGGCAAAAGCAGAAGTGAACACTTTATCAAAAGATCTGAACATACTGTTATTCAACCTTCCGCTCCTATCGGTCATACAGTATAAGTAGGTAGAATTCCTTAAGGATATATCTTGTCTACTTAAGGCCAGTTTTAATTTTGAAATTACTTTGTCTGCCACTCCCAGTGAAATAGCGTAAACCAGATAATGCTCCCAAACTATTATAGAGGGGATTTCGTAATCCTTCATATTGCTAAAATGTAATAAGAATCTTTTAAATGCCCTCCATTTGGTATATTCATTAACTCCGATTTGAGTCTTTTTTCTTATCAATGCACCATAGATTATTACTCCAAAACCAGTGAAACCGACAGCAAACAATAAGGGTATAATCATAAAAAACTGCACTTTTAACAGGGCTCCCAGAGCAAACAATAAAAATACTCCGGTAAATTCCATTAAAACTATCTTACCTGCAGTTTTAAATCCTTCTTTTGATTGACCGAAATAATTATACTTTTTAAATTCTTCTCCCACTTTTTTCACCCATTTATTATAATTGTGCCGAAAACTACTCTGGGTTCTTGATGTTTTAGCGGAGTCTTTTATCTCTTTTAAAGTTACACTCGTCCCATTACCGATTGAATAAAAAAGCCAATGGATTAAATATGATTCATGTTCTTTTAAATTAGTAGTGTCACTTTCTTCAATTAATATAAATTTATAATCTTTCTTTCTTCCTTTTGGAATCTCTTCAATCTTTAAATATTTTTTACGCACTAAATCCATTAAAGTTGCCATAATATCTTTACTGCCCACTCCTTGAATAGTCATTAATTTACTCAAGACAGCGGGCGTAATATCCTGAGGCAATTCACGGTAATAATCCATTTCAACTTCCGGTTTAAGTTCTCTATCAAATTTATAGTAGAGCCGAATAGCCAGGAATATATTAAATAATACTACCAGCAGAGCCAATAAAAAACCGATAATATTGAAATACATCTCTCTATCTGCTTTT
>NMQN01000891.1 GCA_003575245.1 Candidatus Atribacteria bacterium 1244-E10-H5-B2
AACTTCTTTTGCGGCTTTAATGGCGTCTTTTTCCTTATCGATTTTAATTCCAAAAACTCGATTACTTTCTCGAAGGTCAGGTTTTGCTAAAAAAGGCTTTTTCTCTAAGCCTTTTATAAATTGTTCTCCGGAAGTATTTAATATAGTTTTTACTTCCCTTTCCTTGGCAATAGAAATTAAATCACCATATATATTTACAGGAACTCCCCGAGGCAAGCTTCCGGAAAGTGTAACTACAGTACATTGAGACATAACCCGATAAAAGATTGATTTTAACATCTCCAAATCATATTCTGTAATTTTAGGTCCTGTTTCGCTTAATAGTGTATGCTGCCCCGTTTCTTTATCTGAAATAATCGTATTGCTTCTAGTCTTCTCTTCAATATGCCAAAAATTAGTAGTTATACCTAAACTTCTTAACTCTTCTTCTATCATTCTCCCCCTACCGCCTCCTAAAAACCCGATAGCGATAGTTTCTCTGCCACATCCTCTAACCGCTTTGGATACATTTATCCCTTTTCCACCAGAAGTGGTATGGGCATTTAAAACTTTATTGTAATGATTTGTTTTTAAATTGCTAACCTCTAAAATCACATCTATTGCAGGATTTAAAGTAATAGTACCTATCATATCTTATCACTTCCTTTTAATCATACTGATTTTTTCCGATATTTTTAAAATTATAGCTTACTTAATTAAATTTATCAATCTTTACATATAGTATCGAGTATCGAGTGAAGAAAAGAACTACCCCACTAAAGTTTACACTAACTCGTATGTCGTATTTCGTATTTCGTTCAGATTTATCTTGGTTATATCAAAACTAAAAATTTAAAGCGAAAAATCAAAAACCATAATTTAAAATTCAAAATATATTCTAGTATTGTATTGTTTTTTTTGTGGGGGCGGATTCATCCGCCCCGGATTTCTTACGGATTTGATAAATCAAACTCCTACTTTTTTTTCTTTTGTTTTCTTTACTATATACTACATACTCGATACTATTTTATAAACATTTTAAATAATTTAATTATTATAATTCCGCTAATAAAACCGCCAATATGAGCGAACCAGGCTACTCCACCTTCGCCTGTTTTAACCGCTAAAGAAGATATCCCATAAAAAAATTGATATATTATCCAAAAACTTAGGACTACCACTGCTGGAATTTTAATCAATCTTATAAAAAAACCAAAAATAATCACCGTAGTTACTTTGGCTCGGGGATAAAGTAATAAATATGCACCCAACACCCCCGCTATTGCTCCACTTGCTCCCACCATTGGTACTTTAGAATCAGGATTAAAAAATATTTGTGTGAGAGCGGCAGCTATTCCACAAAAAAGATAAAAGATTACAAAATTTTTTCTACCTAAATAATCCTCTATGTTATTTCCAAATATCCATAAAAACAACATATTTCCGAATAAGTGAACAATACTACCATGCATAAACATAGAGGAAAATATAGTTAAATAAATGGGTGATGGACCAGAAGGAAAAAGATCTATATGATGAGTAATTTCAAAAGGAAGCAAACCCATTGAATAGATAAATTCAGTGAACCTTTCCCCTAATGATACTTGATACAGATATACTATTGAATTTAAAACAATTAATATAATTGTTATTAAGGGAAATTTTTTAGTTGGAACATCATCCCAAATGGGAAACATAAATTATCACATCCTTGAAAGTAGTCTTTATTGAATAACAGTTGCTGACAACGCAATGACTGCCACTATTAAATAAATACGATTAGCAAAAATATTATAACATAATTTAGTATATAGTATATGGTATATAGTATATCGTGAAGAAAATAAAAGTCGGGATCTATAGCTCAGAAACCAAGCTCGTATCTCGTGAATCGTATCTCAAAATATAGCATAGGGCGTTTAGCGTAGAGCATATAGTTTGGAAAAAAGAAGACAGAATGCAGAAGATAAATTAGCATAGAGCAAAAAAAGCGGATAGTAAGAAAGCGAAAAACTAAAATCGCAAAGCGTAAAACCAAAGCTCAAAACTTAAAATTGAGAAATTGTTAATATATGTATATATAGCCAAAAATGCAAATCACAAAGCGCATAATTAACAACCCCTTTGTTATTTCCACTGGAGTTTACCCTACTACTGTCTTTTCCGCACCAACTTTGGTAAGTATAAACTTCATTGGAATTCAAGAGTGAGAGATAAGAGAAGAAAGATATATTCACGTTCCCCGATCAGGTCGAAGACGGACTTCACAGGAATGACATAAAGATACAAGAAATAACATTAAAACTTATTAAAAGAAGTGGGGATCATGTTGTATAGAACGATTTATTCCATACATATGCGCTAAACGCTACCCGCTATACACCGTATTAAAAAAATTTTGAATTTTAAATTATGGTTTTTCGCTTTTAATTTTAAACTTTAATTCATTTTGCTTTAAATTCATCAGGAGATTGCTTAATTAAATTAAAGTCATATAATATTTTTTTAACAATTCTTTCCGAAGCTTTTCCGTCTCCATAAGGATTAATATTTTTTGACATTTCTCTATATTTATCTCTGCTGTCTAATAGTGTAACAACCTCTCTACAAACCCTTTCTTCATTAGTTCCAATCAGTTTTACTGCACCTGCTTCGACTGCCTCCGGTCTTTCTGTTTCATCCCGTAAAACTAATACCGGCTTTCCCAAGGAAGGTCCTTCCTCTTGTATTCCGCCGGAGTCAGTAAGCATAATATATGATTTAGACATCAAATTAATCATCTCATCATAATCTAAAGTATCGAGTAGTAGAATATCTTTTTTATTTTTCAATATTCCCTTAACATTCCTTCTTATTTCGGGGTTTTTATGCAGAGGGAAAATTACTGATACATCAGGATGTTCGTCGATTATTTTATTTATTGCTTGGCAAGTTTTCCTTAATGGTTCTCCCCAATTCTCCCTTCTATGTATAGTCACTAAAATAATTTTTTTATCAAACATTTTTTTATCCTTTAGTAAGGGCTCTCTAAATATATGGTTCTCCTTAATCATTAAGAACAGAGAATCTATTACAGTATTTCCGGATATAAAAATATCTTCTCTTTTTACTCCTTCAAAAAGCAAATTTTCACACGATTTTTTAGTGGGAGTAAAGTGGAGATCAGTTAGTACACTGGTTAGATGGCGGTTTACCTCTTCGGGAAAAGGATAATATTTATTGTGAGTCCTAAGCCCGGCTTCTACATGACCTATTTTTATTTTCTGATAAAAAGCAGCTAAAGCCCCAGCAAAGGTAGTAGTGGTATCACCCTGCACTAACACCATAGACGGTCTTTCTTTTTTTAATATTTTTTCAATACCTAAAAGACTATTCTTGGTAATATTTGACAAAGATTGATCTTGTTGCATAATATTTAAATCATAATCAGGGTTAACTTGAAAAATTTCTAACATCTGATCTAACATTTCACGATGTTGTCCAGAAACTATAATTCTGCAATCCAGGAGATGGGGGTATTTGTTTATTTCTGAAATTATGGGAAACATCTTTATAGTTTCCGGGCGCGTTCCAAAAACTATAACAATTTTTATTTTATTCATAATGAATCTCAACTACTCCTGCTTCTTTTAGCATCTTTCGTGCTAATTCATCAGGATATTTTTCTTTATAAATAATCTTCTTTATTCCTGAATTTATAACCATCTTGGCACAAGTAACGCAAGGTTGAGTTGTACAATATAATACGCTGCCTTTTATACTTAAGCCATGTAATGCAGCCTGTACAATAGCATTTTGTTCAGCATGTAATCCCCTACATAATTCCTGCCTTTCTCCGGAAGCAACTTTTTTTAGTTCTCTTAAACATCCTATTTCCAAACAATGAGGCAGCCCCCTGGGTGCACCATTATACCCGGTAGTAAGTATTCGCTTATCTTGTACGATTACTGCTCCAATTTTTCTTCTTAAACAGGTAGAACGCTTGGAAACCAATTCAGTTATTTCTATAAAATATTCATCCCAGGTTGGGCGGCTCATGAATTTATGTCTCCCTTTAATAAATTTAGTATATGGTATATCGTATATAGTATATAGTAAAGAAAGAAGAAAAAGAAATAGAGATTCAAAGAATAAAATCACAAAAATTTTGCAAAATTTTGCAAATTTCATATATTCTAATACATATCAAACAATACGAAAAAGTTTTGAGTTTTGAATTATGGTTTTTCGCTTTTCGTTTTAATTTTTTAGTTTAGTATAAATATAAAAATAAGTGGTATGTTGCATAGTATGATTTTTCCTATACGATATACGATATACTATACACTAATTAACTAATTTATTTTGTGCCGAACAGTCTGTCTCCGGCATCACCTAATCCCGGAACTATATATCCGTGGGAATTTAATCTTTCATCAACAGCTGCTGTGTATATCTTTACGTCTGGATGGTATTTTTGTAACATACCTATCCCTTCCGGAGCAGCAATTATGCACATAAACTTTATATCTTCCGTGCCACATTTTTTGATATAGTCTATACAAGCAACAGATGAACCTCCGGTTGCTAACATTGGGTCAACAATAATAACTTTTCTATCTTCAACGTCAGACGGTAATTTAGCATAATATTCTACAGGCTTTAAAGTATCAGGATCACGATACATTCCAATATGCCCTACTTTTGCAGGAGGAATAAGTTTTAATATTCCATCGACCATGCCTAAACCTGCTCTTAAAATAGCTATAACAGCAATATTTTTCCCTGAGATTACTTTACTTTTAGTCTTGCCGATGGGGGTTTCAATTTCAATTTCCTTTAATTCTATTTCTCTGGTTGCTTCATAAGCTATTAAATTAGATAGCTCGTCTACTAATTCTCTAAATTCTTTCATTTGAGTACTTTTATCCCTTATTAAAGTTAATTTGTGTTGTATTAAAGGGTGGTCTAAAATGATTACTTCTGACAATGACTTCTCCTCCTTCTATAATCGTATCTCGTATATCGTATATCGTATATCGTATAGTACAGCGTACAATGTTTAGCGTAAATAACACAGTAATGTGTAATATGTAGGGGCGTATTACACTACGCCCCTACTTCTTTATATAATACGCGATAGGAATTATATTCTGACTACTGGATTCGGGCTTCTGGCTACTGACTCCTATTTTTTTACGATATACGATATACGACATACGAGATGCTAATTTATTTATAAATTTTATTTTCTTCTTGTTTTATTTTATTCAGGCGATTAATATGCTTTTCTTCCTGGCTAAACTTAGTATTTAACCAAACTTTTACAATTTCTTTAGCTAATCCCGAGCCAATAACTCTACCTCCCAAGACTAAAATATTCGCATCGTTATGTTCTCTGGCACATCGAGCAGTAAATTCATTATAACAAAATGCAGCTCTGATACCTCTAACTTTATTAGCAACTACGGACATGCCAATTCCGGTTCCACAAATTAAGATTCCTCTGTCATATTTTCCGCTTTTTACATCTATCGCAACTTTAAATCCAATATCTGGATAGTCTACGGATTTCTCATTTTCGCAACCAAAATCTACATATTCTACATTTAATTCCTTTAAATACTTTTTTAAATTTTCTTTTAACTGATAACCTCCGTGATCACTTCCTAAAGCTATCTTCATCTTATATCTCACCACCGTTATTTATTATTTTCTTCAATAATTTTATCAAATATCTTTTCTAAGCTTTCTCTCAACTCTTTTGCTACAATTCGATAAAAATCTATTTTCCTTCCAATCGGATCGATTATTTCATAATTCCTTTCGTTGTTTTGATTGCTTTCAGATTTATTATTTAGGGTAAGTTTCTTAAGGAGGGATGTCTTATTTTGGGCAAAGGGAAATTCTTTATGAATATATTCTTTATGTTTATTTGTCATAACTAAAATTAAATCTGCTCTTTTAATCAGTTCTTCCTGTAATGCTTGAGTATGGTGTTGAGAAATATCAATGCCTTGCTCAAACATAACTAAAATTGCTTCGGAAGTGGGACTCATACCCGGCAGAGCAGAAATTCCAGCTGATATAATATTTAATCTGGTGTTATCCTCTGCTCTTTCTTTTAACATTTTTTTAAATATACCTTCCGCCATAGCACTTCGGCAGGTGTTGCCGGTACAGACAAACAAGATGGTTTTGGTCATTCTATTTAAACTCCATGTATTGATTCGTATCTAGTATCTAGTATCTCGTATCTCGCCAGAAATACAAGATATTTTAGTTAAGCTTTTTAATTAAGTTTGTAATCATACGCGATTCGTGATTAAT
>NMQN01000817.1 GCA_003575245.1 Candidatus Atribacteria bacterium 1244-E10-H5-B2
AAAAAAGGTCATAAACTAAGTGAATACAAGTGTCCTAAATGTGGTGGAGATATAAAAAGAGGCAAGGGACGTAATAACTATCGGAATGAATACGCTGTATTAAAGAAAGAATAAAATGAAAGAGGGCAGGGAAAGAACCCTCCGGTTGAAATATGTAACCTGTAGAAACTGTTTTAACTTTCGGGATCTCTCCCGGCTCCTCTATCTTATCACAAAATAAGAAAGGGGATAATTATGAATATTCAAAATTTTATAATCAAGCTTTACCAGGTTATTGCTGATTTTTTCTTAAATAATTTAAATAGTAAAAAAAGGTGGTGATTAGATTTTAAATAAGCGATATTATAAAAAATATCGAGAATTCCATAGCTGGAAAAATCGATAAAAAAAGGAGTAAATAATCGAATGAAAATAAATAAGAAAATAGTCTGGAGCCTTCACCGGCTGGTCAAAAAAAGCAACGATAAAAAAGAAGGAAAAAGCATTAAAGAAAAGACTATTATCAAAAAAAAGGCGGTGATATAAATGCCATACTACCCCAGTAAGAAGTGGCTCAGCCAGGATCCGGAGAAGCGGGATAACCAGATGCGGAATTTAGTTCAGAACAGAATGAAGCGATATAAGAAACCTGAAATTCCCCCTGCTGGGTTCGACAATCCTGAATACAAAACAGATATTATAAAATTTGCAGAGGAGCAATTCTACATACCAGAAACAAACTCTCCTATTGTCCTGGAAGACTGGCAAAAAGAGGAGATATTAAAACCCTTGTTTTATGGGGATAGAAATTATACGATGGCTCTGTTAGGAGAGACCAAAAAAAGTGGCAAGTCAACCCTGGCGGCTCTGATTTCTATGTGGTATCTATTCTTTGGCGAAAAAGATTCAGAGATCTACCTAGCAGCAAGAGATAAGGACCAGGCCTCCTGGATCGTCTTCAGGAAATTAACAAAGGCAATCGAAATGAATAAATATGCCCTAATCAGATGCAAGATTACCAGAGACGCAATCGAAGTTCCTAGTAGTAGATCAATTTTAAGGTGCTTGCCTACAGATGTCAGTTGTGCTGGCCTGAATCCTAGCCTAGTGGTTTTCGATGAATTATGGAGTTACGAATACGAATCGATGCAGAGGTTTTTTGAGGAGATGACCACGGTCCCCACAAGGGAAAATCCTCTGGCCTTGATCGTTACTTATGCCGGCTACGATGACGAGACCCTGCTATATCAGCTATACAAAAAAGGGATGGAACTAAAAAAGGATCCAGATCCTTCTTTCTTCTTTTACTGGGAAGGGGAAAACGGAATCCCCATTAACCGTATGCCCTGGCAAAGTGAAAAATATTTGAAGCAGCAAGAGGGCAGGCTGAGGAAAAATACCTATTTGCGATTACACGAAAATAGGTGGGTCGAAGATATTACCCAGTTTATCGATATGGATAAGTTTGACCAATGCGTTAATAAAGATTTGACCCCTATATTGCCTAATAAAAATATAAAAATATGGGTAGGGATTGACGCTTCAGTTAGTGGTGATTCGACAGCGGTAGTGGCGGTTACCAGGAAAGAAGATAAAATAATACTGGCCAATTACAAGAAGTGGCAGCCAAGCAAGAAAAACCCGATTGATTTAGAGGAAACAGTAGAGAAATATATTATCGATTTAGATAGGGATTTCGATCTGCAATTAGCTTATTATGACCCATATCAGCTACATAGGTCATCGATGACCCTGAAGAAAAAGGGGATCCGTATGGAGGAACTGCCTCAGACGGTAGGAAATACTATAGATTTCAGCCAGAATTTATACGATTTGATTCAATTCGGGAATATAGTTTTCTATCCTTCACAGGAATTAAGAAGGCATATTAAAAGCTGCAAAGCGAAAGAAATGGAACGAGGTTATCGGATTGTCAAGGGAAGCCAATCCAGCAAAATTGACTTGGCTATTGCCATGGCTATGGCCAGTTTCGGGGCGGTAACAAAAGAAGAAAAAATACCGGGGTTTTATGTCCTAGACAGCAAGAAGGAAATCGATAGCGACGAGGGCTGGGTCCCGGCAGGCGGTGATTGGAACTTATTAGGAAGATGAAAATAATTCATTTGACAGGAATTATTTTTAGTGTTATGATGTAATAGAATAATCTTATATAAGGAGAGGTTAAAAATGATGAAGATTTTAGAGGAAGCCTCGAAGATAGTTAACGGGGTTAAATTCTATAATACGGATAAAGTATCAAAAATTTTAAAAACAAGTAGAATTACAGTCGCCAGATACTTTAGAGAAGGTAGATTTCCACCGGTAAAATTTGCTGGCAAATATCATATGTCGCAAGAAGATTTACTGGCCTATATTTCCACCGGGGCAGTAATAAAGCCAATTCCTTTTAGTGAATTTTTGACCTACAAAGAAATTAAACAATTCGATAGTAATATTCTTAGGGCAACGAAAAAAAAGCTGGAGAAAATTGAAGAAATTATTAAGAGGAATAAAGAGAAAGTAAAATATATTGATAATCCAAAAGCCAAAATTGCATTAGAAAATTATATTTTACGATATAAAAAAATTAAAAAGGATATAGAAATGGCTGAAAAAGAGCCGATAAGTTCAGATGATATATTTTAGCCTGGCCCGAAGACCTAGCTTAGCAGATCGGGCCGGGTATGTGAATTCTGGCTGCTAGGCTTTTCATCCACTTTCGGAAGAGGCAGAGGTCTTTTAGCTCTTCCTCTGCCAAAAAATAGGTAGGAGGTTTCAAATGCTTTTCCTCTTGCCTGCCATTATAACATTTTATATTTTATAAATTAAGGTCGGTAATAACAATTTAGTATAGCAAATAGTGAATTTAGATGAAGCAATAAACGGAAGCAATTAGATGTATCACGAGCAGAAATTAGATAGTAAAAGATTCAATTTAGAAGGAATAGTTGGTTTCCCGACTATTCGTCTTAGACGAAGCAATATTTAAAGACTAATTTAAGCTCAAAAATAATAGAAAGGAGTAAAATATTATGCAATTAACAAGACAAAACCTTCAAGATATGATGGACAAGCGAATTAAAAGTCAAGTAGATTCTATGGTTGACGAAGCTCTTGCACCATATACTAAAGTTGACTCTAGTAAAAGACCCACAGATTATGATGGCGAACAAAATAGGGGTGGTAGCACATCTTTTGGAGTAAATAAGCAAGGTGCTGGAAAAACTTACAAACAAATCTTTAATAAGGACTATATTGAATCTTCTAAATTTGACGACTACGAAGATTTTCTAAATGCGGTGAAGAATGGATTTGATCCCAGACTTAAAGATATGGCAGGAAATGTGGGAAGCGAAGGTGGATTTTTACTAGCTGAACAATTTGCCGAAAAGATAGTAGATATTACCATAGAAGATTCCATCGTTATGCCAAGAGCAAAACTTTACGGGCTTAAAAAAGGAAAAGGCAGGACAATGAGAATTCCTTGTTTTGTGGATGAAGATCATTCGACAGCCGGGATTGCCGGGATTGACGCCGTGTGGACCGGGGAAAAAGTCCAAAAAACTAAAACTGATCCAATTTTTAGATCCCTGGGAATGCAAGTGAATAAATTAGTTTGCTATTCTGTCAGCTCGGATGAGCTGATCCAAGAAAGCGGAATTAGCCTAAATGAAATTATTGGCAACGCCTTTAAAAAGTCAATTTTGTTTAAGACTGACTATGTCTTCCTTCAAGGCACAGGGGCGGGAATGCCAAATGGCGTTTTAAATAGCCCTGCGTTATTAGTTCAACCTGCGGAATCTGGGCAAACTGCCAGCACAATTAACTATGACAACATCGTTGGAATGTTTTCTAAGCTGGCACCGGCATCTTATAAAAATGCCATCTGGGTATGCAGTATATCTGCACTTCCCCAGATGATGAAATTAAATATAGAAGTCGGTTTGGGAGGCGAGCACGTCAGAATTCTGCAAGAGGATGCAGGCAGGTTTACCCTTTTAGGCAAAGAGTGCCTTTTCACGGAAAAATTGCCCGCACTTGGATCAGAAGGATGTCTGATTTTAGCAGATTTTAGTGCTTATGCAGTATTACTAAAAGAGGGAATCCGACTTGAAAGTTCAATCCACGAAGGATTTAGATCGGATTTGACATCGTTTCGTATGATTTTACAGGTGGATGGACAAACGACTATCAATCTTCCGACAACACTTTTGGACGGGTCGACTGTAGTAAGCCAATTTGTGGCTTTAGGCGATGTAGCTTAATTAGCTTGATAGTAAAATAACTTTAGCTTTAAAAAAAAGAAGGAAGGGTCCGGCCAAAGATCCTTCCTTATAAAAATGATATGTGGTGGATCGCTTAAAATCCACTTTATATAGCACATTTTTATTTTATCATATCAGTCTTAGATTACAAGTGCTTAGTATAAAAATAAGGAAGGTGATTGTATGAAGGTTTTAGATGAGTTTGATATAACCGATAGAACGAAATTAAGGCTCCAGGTTGGAGAATACAGGGACCAGGAACGAATCGATATTAGGACATACATAAAGGTCGATAATGAGTTTATACCAACGAAAAAAGGGGTAAATTTTAGCTCAGAATGGCTTGATAAATTCTTTTTAATGGTCGAAAAACTGAAGGATATATAGCGGTCAGAAATAGATGATCGCTTTTAGCCTGGTGGGATTGGTGAAGGTTTTAACCGTCCTTCTATTACTGATCCCACCGGGTATTAAGAAGGGCGGTAGTATTATGAGTAAAAAGAAAAAAATTAAGAACGAGTTTAACGCTGTGCCACCATACGCACAAATAGAAGAAAAATTAGCTTATTCAAAAGCAAGCGAAGGTCTGAAGGCTCATACTAAATGGCTATATGTAGCATTTAGGCTTAAATATAAGGGTAACAATGCCAGGAATATTGTATTCCTGGAAAGTGAAGCTAAAAAGATTATGAGTTTAAGCACATTCAGGGCAGATTGTAGAAAACTAATTGAACGTGGATTTATCGATTTAATAAAGCGAGGTGGCTTCTATAATCAACCGCATATATTCGGTTTGTCTAATAGGTGGAGAAAATACGGAACTAAGGACTTTATTAAAATTGATGTAAATAAAATTTTCCCTAAAATATTTAAGAGAAAGTTTAAGAAAGGCCATAAATTTATGGGGAATCAATTTAAGAAAAAAGAGCATTTATAGGTATCACTTTTGGTAGTGTATACGGTATCACTTTTGGTAGTGTACTAACAACCACTTTTGGTAGTGTATGGGGTTTTTATAACAACCACTTTTGGTAGTGTTATATATATATTTACCATTTATCCTGTAGCGCTTACGCTTCTGCAGATTCTTAAGCTCTCTTTCTTAGCTTTTCTTAGATATTTATTAAGGGTATTTAGGAGCAGGTGCTTTTCAGGACTTAGAAAGATAAAAAGATAAAAAGAGGATTCAGGGGAACATATGTTTGTTTGTGATTAGAGGTTAAATTATGACTGGAAGAAAAAACAATATTAACAATTTAAAATTAAAATCCTTAGAGAAAACGAGAGACTTCTATTTATGGGAATTGAAGAGGAAGGACAGCTTAACAGAGAGAGAAAGAAATAAATATCTATCTGCCCTAAAAGTAATCAGAGGAATAATTAAAAAAAAAGAAAAAGATAATGTATGAAGCTAATACATTATACCCTACCAAAAATTTTACCTATCACAAGCTATGATTGGTAGAGAAAAAACACTAAATTATAGGTTTGAGTTTTGTTATCAGAGGCTATTATAACAAATAAGGAAAAGGGGGGAACTAATGCTACCGGATAGATTAGATTTTTTAAATAGGTTCGATAAATTTTATAAAGAACTAGTTAATGCTGTTAAAGAAGATATAGTCCAGGAGAGAGATTTTTATATAGTTATAAGGCGTGAATGCAAGAGTATGGATCGGGAGCGAAGGGAAGGATTGATTAAGTAAAGCGAAGTGTCTAATTATAGCTAAAAAAATAAACGAAAAGCCTCTCTAAAATTTTGGAGCGCTCGGTTAACTCGGTGGGGCTAAAAAGGGGACTCTCCACTTAACACAATAACAATTCTGTAAATATAATATAATCGCTGTAAAGCTATATAAATAAAGGATATAAAATATTTCTTAAAAAAAAGTAAAATAATGCTTGACTACTTCTTTATATAGGTATACAATAATTACAGTAAAATAAAGAAGTAGGAGAGAGGTGTTTAATGATGAAAGTAGTAAAGGCAATTCAGTCAAAATC
>NMQN01000600.1 GCA_003575245.1 Candidatus Atribacteria bacterium 1244-E10-H5-B2
TTGGTAAGTATTCGGTGCTAACTGTGAATGAAACTGTGAATAAAAGTGTGAATATTTCAGGTAAAAGTGTGAACGTTAAGTCTCCGGAGGCAAAGAAGCTGATCAATAGGGAAATCAATAAATACCGGAGAACTTATTTTCAGAGGCTAAAAATAAAAGATCCTGAGGCCTACGGAAAAATGAGAAAAGCAAAAAACAGGTATCTCAGAGATTGGCGGGTCAGGAATCCGGACTACAATAAAAATTGGCTAAAAGCATATTATAAAAAATATCCGGAGAGGGTGAGAGAGTATCAAAAAAGATACTGGCTTAAAAAGGCTCTATCCCAGGCAGGCAGTTAGAAAAAGAATTTAAAAGAAGGTGATAAATAATTGCAAAGATATTTATGTCCTAAATGTCAAAAGGTTTTTTGTGGCTGGGCCGTGAAATACAAGCATAAAAATAAATGTCCTGGTTGCGGTAGCGAACTCCGGGAAGTCTCTAATAATAAAAAATATAGAAAAGATGAAGGGTTTTTGGTAAAGGCCAACCTAAAATTTCGCGTTATAGGGCATAAATTTTAGCGATTTAGGGTATTTATGAGGATAATTGATGGTAGTTTTAAGTAACTAAAGATTACCGAAATTCTGGGTATCAGTCCGGAAACTTTAAACAAAGAACTCCATCAATTTTACGAAGCCAGAAGGAAGGAGCTAGAGGAGAAGATAGAAAAGGGGAAAAAATAGTGGCAAAATATAAATGTAAAGAATAAGGCATTTTTAATATCTCTAAATATAGAAAAGTAAATTCTGAACACTTAAGTATTAAATAACAGGGAGGAGGTGAAGCTAATTTAAACTTTATAGGAGGGGGTGATTTTTGAAAAACCTAAATGTATACTGTTTTGGGATGGGAAATATTATTAAAAATAAAAAGGAGAATTTAAGAAATGAAAAAATTATTATTACGGATAATAGTGCTAATGTTAAGTATATCAATGATTGTAGTTTTTTCACTAGCAGCAGGGCCGGTTACGATCCAGTTCTGGCACAATTATGATGCCGGGGCTGGTCAAATCGACGTTCTGAATCAGCTTATCGCACAATTCGAGGAGGTAAATCCCGGTATTACGGTCAATCAGGTATATCTCGAATGGCAAGCTCTTAAAAACAATGTCGTTGCTGGTGCAACAACTGGCATACTTCCTGATGTGTTTCGTGGAGATATCGGATTTGTCCCCCAATTCATAGCATTGAATATCCTTTTAGAAATGGACACAGTATTTCCGGATTATGTTGACGTGGCGGATGCTGTGCTCGAAGCTCCCAACAGCACTGCAAAAGCAGGTGACCACTATTATGGAATAGCCTCAAATACCAACACCAAAATCCTCTACTACAACAAGGATCTCGTCACAACTGTACCCACTACCCTAGATGAGATGTGGGCGACTGCAGAGGAAGTAAGTAGCGAAGATGTAATAGGATTCTGTGAAGCCTGGATGGGTGGGTGGAACCTCTGCCAATATATCTGGAGTTACGGCAGTGATATTCTTGCTCCCGACTATAGTACCGCTACCGGTTATATCAACGGCTCAGTTGCGGTAGCAGTCATCCAAAAATTTGCTGACCTATATGCGGTCGGTGCGTTTAGCGGACCTACCATAGATCCCGGTGCTCTACCAGATACAGATGGCATGGGAATAGGTAAATATGCTATGACAATTGACGGTCCATGGAAGGCAAAGGATTTGAGTACTAAGTATCCTGATCTACAGTATGGTGCTGTGCAGATGCCTACGGGACCAGCGGGGTCAATCGGAGTGCTTGGCGGAGAAGATTTTATGATATTTAAGACTTCTGATGCTGCACATCAAGATGCCGCGTGGAAATTCATCAAGTTTATGATTGGTAAAGATGCCCAGATTGAGATGGCTAAAGTTGGCCAGATGCCTGTAAATAAGGAAGCCCTTGCAGATAAAGAAGTACTAGAGGTGATGCCTTTATTGTCAATTTTTGCTGATGCTCTTCAAACATGTAAAGCCCGTCCTGTAACACCTAAATGGGGCGGCATGGAAGGCATTATAAATACGAAGGCAACAGAAGCTGTATTAGGTCAGAAACCAGTACAAACGGCAATGGATGAAGCGGCCGTAGAGATAAACGCTCTGCTACAGCAATAAACGTTGCAATTGGGGGGCTATCTTACGATGCCCCCCCAATATTTATCAAAGTACCTATTTATAAAGCGAGGGTGGATAATGATGGCTTCCGGTGTATTTTTTAGGACAAGGAAATATTTCAGGAAAAAAGACAATGCACGTATGCTTTTACTGCTTGCTCCCGGGCTGGTTGTTATGGGTATGTTCACGTTCTATCCCATCATTAAAATGTTCGTAATGAGCTTTTTTGACTGGAAAATAGGGTATAACCAGATTTCTCCATTCGTAGGAATTAAAAATTACCTAGCGGTTTTTTCGGATCCGATCGCTGGCATGGCTCTGGCCAATACAATGTTTTATGCAGTGGTGACAGTGCCTGGGCAGATAATATTGGGGCTACTGGTTGCCCTTCTTATAAACGGCATCAGGAAATTTAGTGTAAGTTTCCGGCTGCTATATTACCTGCCCGTGATTACTTCCTGGGTCATTGTTGCCCTTTTGTTCAGGTATATTTTCAGTAACCAAGGATTATTGAATTATTTATTGACCGATGTATTCAAGTGGATACCAGAGCATATAGGTTGGCTCAGTACGAGATGGTTGGCCATGACTACAATGACCCTTCTGGGTATATGGAAGGGTATAGGATGGAATATGGTAATATTTTTAGCGGCGCTGCAAGCTGTTCCTAAAGAATATTATGAAGCAGCCTCCACAGACGGAGCCAGCTTCATCCAAAAGTTTTTCTATATCACATTGCCTAATATAAAAGGGACGATACTCTTCTGTACCGTCATGCTTACAATCGGTGCATTTAGTACATATACCCCAATAGCAGTTATTACAGGGGGAAATCCTGCACACCAGACGGAGGTGGTACTGACCTGGACGTATTACCAGACCTTTACTTCTTATAAAATGGGATATGCCGCGGCATTATCATTTGTAGTTGCAGCTATCGTCGCGGTAATAGCGGTAATACTATTTAAAGTGCTTAGACCTGAAAGGATGTGAAAAGTCGATGAATATACTACAAAGACCCGGAATAAAGTCAATTTTTATTAGGAATAAAAAGGTATTATCGTCCTCCATGTTAATAAGATACCTTTTACTACTGCTTGGACTAACCGTAATGGTAACGCCGATGATCTATATGATAACATCGTCCTTCAGACCAAATAGCTTGACTTTTGCATATCCGCCAAAAATAATCCCCGATGCTTCGGAACTGACGGTGGAAAACTATCTGTATATTCTTTTCAAACAAAACTTTTTCAGGTATATGCTTAACACTCTTTATGTAGCCGGAGCGGTAACAATATTATCTGCTATCGTATCTTCAATGCTGGCATACTGTATCTCAAGATTCAGATTTCCGGGTAGGAATATACTTTACGGTACGATCATAACAGTTATGCTTATCCCCGGCCTAGCGATGCTCGTCCCCCAATTTGAACTGGCAGTGAAATTTAAGCTGATAGACAATCTCTGGGGAGTAATTCTTTTCTACACGGCATGGGTTACGCCCTTTTCAACGTTTTTGATAAAAGGATTTATTGACAATATACCAAGAGAACTGGACGAATCGATATATATAGACGGGGGAACTGTATTTACGATATACCAGAAAGTAATAATACCGTTAGCATCACCTGCTATCGCCGCCGTCAGCATATTCAATTTCCTTTTCGCTTTTGAGGAATTGGGCTGGGCGCAGACAATACTGCGAACTGACCAAGTTAGGACAATGTCCGTCGCTATCACACAATTCTTCCAGGCACATAATCGCACGGATTGGGGCTATGTATTTGCGATGACGAACCTTTCTATGATACCGGTTATCATTCTATACCTCTTGTTGCAAAGATACTTTATTTCTGGGTTATCATCTGGTGCTATAAAAGGATAAATAGAGAGACATCATTACTTATTTGAGGGAAAAAAGATGGCTAATGTTACATTAAAAAATATGTTCAAAGATTATGAGCGAGGAACATGCGTAGTTTCTGATTTCTCTCTCGATGTATTGGTGGTCTGAAACAATAATTTAAAGAAAAATATAATCAGAAAGGTAAGTCAAAATGGGTAAAAATTACATAGCACCCAATTGGGTTAAATATTCAATTTTTTATCAAATATTTCCGGAAAGATTTTTTAATGGAAATTTTGATAATGATCCACCCAACAAAGTTAATTGGACGGATATACCTACTAGAGATAATTTTTTTGGTGGGAATTTACAGGGAATTATCGAGAGTTTGGATTATCTGCAAGATCTTGGTATAAATGCAATTTACTTAACACCTATTTTTCAAGCAGAAACTAACCATAAGTATGATACAACAGATTATTTTAAGATTGATCCCCACTTTGGTGATATGAAGATATTTTCTAATCTTATCAGAGAAATCCATCGGCGTAATATGAAAATTATTCTGGACGGCGTATTCAATCACTCAGGGGATCACCATTGGGCTTTTTTAGATGCAATTCAAAAGGGACCTACTTCACCTTATTGGGAATGGTACAATTTCCATAGTTTTCCTGTTAGAAAGCATTTTCGTACTAATTATGAAACAGGGGGAATTTATTATCTTCCTAAATGGAACATTAAAAATCCTCAAGTTAGAGAATATTTATTCAGTGTTATTCGATATTGGACTGAGAAAGGTATTGATGGATGGCGTTTAGATCTTCCTTCATCTATAGACCATGAGTTCTGGAAAGATTTTCGAATTCTTGTCAAAGGAATTAATCCCGAAGCTTATTTAGTTGGTGAAATATGGGGAGATGCATCCGATTGGCTTCGAGGAGATGAATTTGACGGAGCGATGAACTACCGACTTAGGGAAATTGCCTTGCAATTTTTTGTGGAAAAGAAACTTACGGCGGATGCCTTTGGTACACATCTTAATTCTATGAATCAAAACTATCCACCAGTAACGCAGGAAGTTATGCTTAATCTATTAGGCAGTCATGACACTCCTCGTATTTTTACTTTATGCAAGGGATACAAAGAAAAAGTCAAACTTTGCATTATCTTCTTGATGACCTATATAGGAGTACCAATGATTTACTATGGAGATGAAGTCGGTCTGAGGGGTGGTAATGACCCGGAATGTCGAAAATGTATGCCCTGGAATATTGATTTTCAGAGCAATGAAATTTATAAATTTTACCAACGATGTATTCAAATCCGCAAACAATATTCTGCTTTAAGAAAAGGTTCTTTTCAAACATTATTAGCAGAAAAAGAAGTCTACTCCTTTATTAGAAAAAAAGCAGAGGAAACTATTATTGTAATAATGAACTCGAGCTCACATTCTGAGGAGATTTGCATAAAGCTTTCTGAAAAAGGCATAAAAGGAAATCAATTTTTAGATTTATTGGACGGACGGAAATATTCTTCTCAAAAAGGTAAAATACGAATCCTTCTTCCAAAGACATCAGGAGTTATATTAGTGAATAATTATGCCGAGAAAGTGAAAGCCTGAAAGAGATGCCGGTTAAGAGGGTTTTCAGATTCAGGACAGAAGAAGAATCGAACCCCGGCGGTCTGGCTTTCTCTCCAGAGTTGCGGATTGCCGGTCCCCTGCTCCCCCTTTCTTTTTGACCCTGTCTAAGGGGGGCAGGATAATTAACCGGCGATAACAGGCTCGAATAGGTGCAAGTTTTTAATTAAAATAGCGATATTTCGCTTATGATTATACCTATCGAAAAAAACAGGGGGCTTAAAAGGCAAATTTCGAGGTTTTATTTTAGCTAAATTAGCAGAAAAGCCTTATATTTTATAACTTTCAGGATTTAAAGCTAAAAAGGGGGTGGTAAAAAGGTATCGGGTGGGTTAAAGAAAGGCATTGTAGGCTACTCAGGAGCTTTAGGAAGGGCTATTCTGAGCAAGTTATTAATAAAACATAAAGGGGGATTTTAAATTATGAAAAGGAAATATTTTTTAGTAGGTTTAGTTTTAATATTAGCTATGTTTTTTATGATTAATACTTCCGGCATCGATGCAATGATGTATAAGATATTAGATAGCGAAGGGAATGTCGTTCGTATAGTTAGTAATCCTGTCCTGTCAATTAA
>NMQN01000486.1 GCA_003575245.1 Candidatus Atribacteria bacterium 1244-E10-H5-B2
GAATTTACTGGTTGTCGTTGCGGAGAGGTATTAAGAGGGGTAATAATTCCCCCTGAGTGTCCACTTTTTAAAAAGATTTGCACTCCTGAAGATCCAAAGGGTGCTTGTATGGTTTCTACCGAAGGCACTTGTGCCGCGTATTATAAATATAATTAGTATATCGTTTATCGTGTCGTATCTCGATATTTAGTTAGCTGGTTAGTTGGTTACCTGGTTAGCTAGTTAAGAAAATAAAAGATAAAAATCAGCAGTCAGGAGCCAGAAAATTATTGATGGATGGTATTTAGGATGTAGGGGTTTGATTCATGAAACCCGTTTCGTATCGGATAAATCCGCTCCCCACAAAAGATAATTATCAAAGAAAGAACAGTAGGGGCATATGCAATACGCCTTATTAGTTTAGAGCGTGCATTTAGTTAAATAGTTAGCTGTTACTTGGTTAATTAGTTGAGAGAAAATATATAATGAATTAATATTAAACTAATTAACCAGCTAACCAAGTAACTAACTAACCAATACTAACCGGTAAACTGGCTAACCGGCTGACTAAACATCAACGACTAAATATGGAAGGGTAAGATAATGAAAGAAGATAGAGTATTACTGAGTCATGGTAGTGGAGGGAAATTATCTTTTAATCTGATAAAAAAATTGTTTTTGTCTAATTTTAATAATCCTTATTTGGAAAGACTTGATGATGGTGCAGTATTAAATATCGAAGGATTAAAATTAGCCTATACTACCGATTCTTATACGGTAGACCCTTTATTTTTCAAAGGAGGGAATATTGGGGAGCTGGCAGTTTACGGCACAGTTAATGATTTAGCAATGTGTGGGGCAACTCCTTTATATTTAAGTTGTTCTTTTATTATCGAAGAGGGATTCTCATTAAGCTTGTTAGAAAAAATTGTTTTAAGTATGAGGGAGGCTTCAGTAGTTGCCCGGGTTGATATTGTGACGGGGGATACTAAAGTGGTGAATAGAGGGGCCGCAGATAAAATATTTATTAATACCTCAGGTGTGGGAATGGTAAAAGAAGGAGTAAATATTTCCGGAAGTAATGCTAAAGTCGGAGATGTAGTTATGATAAATGGTCCCATTGGCAGCCATGAGATTGCGGTTTTATCGGAAAGAGAGGGTTTTAAATTCGAAACAGATATAAAAAGTGATACTGCTCCTCTTTCTTCTTTAGTGGCAGATATGTTGAGAGTTAACAAAGATATCCATACCCTAAGAGATCCTACGCGAGGAGGCTTATCTACTACCCTAAACGAAATAGCTTTATCTTCAAATGTAGATATAGAGATAAACGAAGACGATATCCCCATTCAGGAAGAGGTAAGGGCAGCTTGCGAAATATTAGGTTATGACCCCTTGTACCTCGCTAACGAAGGTAAATTAGTGGCTTTTATTCCCTGGGAAATTGCCTCCGATATGCTAAAAAAGATGAAAAAAAATAAATACGGAAAAGAATCAAAAATTATCGGTAGAGTAGTAAAAAAATCGGAGGGAAAAGTTTACCTGAATACTACCATTGGTGGAAAAAGAATAGTTGATATGTTAACCGGGGAACAGTTGCCCAGGATATGTTAAAATAATGTAAAGCGAAAAACGAAAAGCGCAAAGCTAAATTCGTATCTCGTATCTAGCATCTCGTATCTAGCAAAGAAAATAGAAGTCAGGAATCAGGAGCAAGAATCCAGTATTTAAAATTATTTTAAGTTATGAGAGTATATTTGTTTGTATGTTCTTCTGACTTCTAACTACGGGCTTTTGAATTCTTACATAATGAGTATGGTTTTTGCTTTTTGATTTGACTTTTTAGTTTTATACTGACAACTAAAAACTGTAAACTGAAAACCGATTTTTCTTGTCTAAAAACTATAAACTAGGAACTAAAAACTGTATACTAACGGCTATTCAATAACGAATAAATTGACTGGTAGACCGGAAGACTGGCCGACTGGCAAACCAGATAACTAACTAACTAATTTAATTGGTCAATCGGTCAATCGGTAAATTTAAATAAAGGTGATTATAAATATGAAAAAGAAAGAGGAAAGCAAGTACGTAAAGTTAGCGCGAGAAACGATTGAAAATTATATAAAACAGGGAAAAATAATTGCTCCTCCTCTGCACCTTCCAAAAGAGATGATTAACAAAAAGGCAGGGGTGTTTGTTTCTCTTAAAAAATTTGGTAATTTGAGAGGGTGTATAGGAACTTTTATGTCCACTCAGGAAAGTATAGCCCAAGAGATTATAAAGAATGCTATTAGTGCTGCCATTGAGGACCCTCGTTTTTCCCCGGTAACAATTTCTGAACTGGGTGATTTAATTATTTCGGTGGATGTCTTGTCTCCTCCTGAAGAAATTTCTGATATCTCAGAGCTTGATCCTAAAAAATATGGAGTGGTTGTTAGTAGTGGTTACAAAAAGGGTTTGTTGTTACCTGATTTAGAAGGCGTAGATAAAGCAGAGGAACAGGTGGATATTGCCAGGCGTAAAGCAGGCATTTATCCCGATGAAAAAGTAAAATTATATCGGTTTGAAGTGAAAAGATATCATTAAATTAGTACATCGTATATCGTGAAGAAAGTAGTAGAAGCAGGAGTCAGAAGCCAGAATAGTATTAGCATATATCCTATAGCGGATAGAATACAGCAATGAATGATTAGTAATAGATGATAAGTTTCGAGTTAGGGGTTGCAAGTTACAAGTTTATAGAAGGGAAGTAGTAGCGTATTGTTTGCTATATTGACTGGTAGACCGGGTAACTGGCTAACTAAATACTAACGACTATTCACTATTCACTAACGACTAGTTAAGAGGTGATTTTTTAAATGAAAGAAGCAATGTTTTATGAATTAATCGATAAAGAGAAAAGGATTATAAAATGTTTGCTTTGCCCCAAAGAATGCCTAATAAAAAAAGGCCAGGTTGGTTTTTGCCGAGCCCGGGAAAATATAAATAACCAACTTTATTCTTTAATCTATCCCAAAGTTTCCTCTTACGGAATGGACCCTATTGAAAAAAAACCGCTTTATCATTTTTATCCCGGGACAATGGTTTTATCACTGGGCACAATAGGCTGTAATTTTACTTGCGTTTTTTGCCAGAACTGGACCATTTCTCAAGCAAATATAAAAGATGTTCAAGTGGAAGAGTTATCCCCCGAAAAGGCAATACAAATAGCCTTACAGAATAATTCTCCAGCAATATGTTATACTTATTCTGAGCCTTTAATCTGGTATGAATATATTTTAGATACTGCAAAGTTAGCTAAAAAAAATAACTTAAAAAATATCTTAGTTACTAACGGGTTTATTAATCGTGAACCTCTCATTAAACTCCTGCCTTTTATTGATGCCATAAATATTGACCTTAAATCTTTCCGAAATTCCTTTTATCAAAAATATTGTAAAGGAAATCTTTCTCCCGTACTGCGCACCATAAAGCTTTCTAAAGAATATTGCCATATAGAGATAACCAATTTGATTATTCCCGGTTTAAATGATAGTGAAGAGGAAATTAAAGAGATGGTGGATTGGATTTCTGCTCTAAGCAAATATATACCTTTGCATTTTTCTCGCTATTTCCCCTGTTACAAGATGAATATTTCGGAAACCCCAATTTCCACCTTATATAAAGCACGAGATATTGCCCAAAAAAAATTGAAGTATGTATATGTAGGGAATATTAGGGATGAGGAAGCCAACACCACTTATTGTGGTAATTGTAAGGAACTTTTAATTAAACGAACAGGTTATAATATTGTTAATATGGGTTTGGATAAAGATGGAAAATGTAAATTTTGTGGTGAAAAGGTAGCCCGTATTTAATTGGTCAATTGTATTACCTTATATCTTGCATCTTGTATTTAATACTAACGACTATTCACTATTCACTAACGACTAGATAAGATATCTCAAATAGATGTAAATTGAAGCAATAATAAGATTAAGTATAACCAGGGGGAAAGCCACTTTAATAAAATACCAGAAAGGGATAGGTTGTTTATTTTTTTCTGCAATGTCAGCGACTATTAAATTAGAGGCTGTTCCTATTAGGGTACCATTAGCTCCAATATTTGCTCCCAAGGCAAGTGCCCACCATAATACAGTTATAGAAGATCCAAGATGGTGAGAAATATTTTCAATTACGGGAATAGCTAATGCTATAATAGGTATATTATCGAAAAAGGAAGATGTAAAAGTGGATACTCCTAATATGGTGAAACTTAAAAGGTTTATGCTTCCTTTAGTAAGATTTAGGAGCTTGGAAGATGCAATTTCAATAAGACCATTTTCTTCCAAAGTACCAGCTAAGACATTTAATCCTATTAGAAAGAAAATTATCCTCCAATCAATTTGGGCATAAATTTCATCAGGTTTATCGTGGCTAACAAAGAGCAATGTTATTGCTCCTAATAAATAGACAATAGCCAGGTCTAAATTAATCAGATGCGAGAAAAATGAAGCTATTATAGTAACACCCAGGATTAATAAAGAATTTTTAAGTAAAGGAAAGTTGGTGATAGCCTTTCTTTCATCAATTTTATTAAGGTGAAGAATAATATCATTTTGTATATCACTTTTTTTAAAAGTATTTTTAAAAAGGATAACGAAATAAAAAACGTTAAATAAAATAAGTATTATAGAAATAGGAGTTGTGTGATAAATAAAATCGTAAAAATTCAGTTTTGCAGCAGAACCTATCATTATATTAGCCGGGGTGCCGATGTAAGTAGCTAATCCGCCGATGTTGGCAAATATAATTTCAGAAATTAAAAAAGGTAAAGGGGATATTTCTAAGATATGTGTAATAGCCAGGGTAATATTTGCTAAAAAGAGCAAAGTGGTGATTTCATCTAATATAGAAGAGAGGAAAGCAGCCAATAAAGAGAGAGAAATTAAAAGAACTAAAGGATTTCCTTTGCTATATTTAGTAGTTTTTATAGCTAAATATTGAAATATCCCACTCTCTTTTGCTATTATAGTAAATATCATCATTCCAATGATAATTCCCAATTTATTAAAATCTATATAAGTGATAGCTTTGTCAAAGGTTATTAATCCTAAAATAATGGTTAAAATTGCCCCAAAAAAGGCAGAGGTTGTTCTAACACGACGGTTGGTAAATATTAAAAAATAAGTTATAATTAAAACAATTAAGCTAAGTATTAATTTATTCATTTTTATAATTCCTTAAAATACTTATTAAGTGTATTAAAAAAATAGTATTTGACCAAATAGGCTGTAGAATGTACTAATAAAAATTATAACATATAATTTTTGTTTGTGAACCAATAAAGTTAAACATATTTTAAGATTTTAAAATATGTTTATGAAAAAAGGAGAAATAGAAAATGTGGTTAGATTTTCTTTTCGGATCATTTTCAAAAAATATAGGAATTGATTTAGGCACTTCTACCACCCTTGTACATATCAAGGGGAAGGGAATTGTCTTATACGAACCGTCAGTTGTCGCTTTTAAAGATGGTGAGGATAGGATATTAGCAGTAGGGGAGGAAGCGAAAAAGATGTTGGGGAGAACTCCCCGAGGTATATTTACCGTCAGACCCTTAAAAGAAGGTGTAATAGCTGATTTTGAAGTTACTGCTGAAATGTTAAAATATTTTATTAAAAAAGTTCATAATCCTAATCGTTTTACAAGGCCATCGGTTGTAATTTGTGTTCCTTCCGGGGTTACGGAGGTAGAAAAAAGAGCAGTATCGGAAGTTGCTTATAAATGTGGAGCGGGACGTGTGTTTCTGATAAACGAGCCTATAGCAGCAGCTATTGGTGTAGAACTTCCTATATTTGAACCTATGGGAAATTTGGTAATAGATGTAGGGGGAGGAACTTCCGAGGTAGCCATAATATCTTTGGGAGGGATAGTGGTAAGCGAATTGAGTCAGGTTGCCGGGGATTATCTCAATGAAACCATTAGTAAATACGTTAAACAAGCACATAATTTATATATTGGTGAATTAACTGCTGAAGAAATTAAGCTTGGTTTATCCATAGATAAGGCAGATGGAGAAAATGGTGATTATGAGATTAGGGGGAGAGACAAAATCACGGGTCTTCCTAAAATAATTAAAATTTCTAAAGATGAATTGAGGGAAGCCCTTTCTGAGCCCCTAAGAATAATTGCTAATACAGTGAGGATGGCTTTAGAAAAAACACCTCCTGAATTGATCTCGGATATTGTGG
>NMQN01000104.1 GCA_003575245.1 Candidatus Atribacteria bacterium 1244-E10-H5-B2
TAATACTCAAAATTTTTTATGATTCCTTTTTTCTCCGGACCTCTCTTTTTCTCTAATGATTCTCTTGATAGTTTTTAAGGCCGATAGATACTTATTCCTTTCCGTTTCTGTTAAATCTTTTTTCCCTAATTCTACATTGTAGAAAAATTTTGTTTCATCTAAAGCCTTTAACTTTACTCTCACTTCTTAAATCACTTCCCTAAAATTATTTACCTAATCGTTCAGAATAGCCTAACTTACCTTATGTTTTCGCTTATATTCTCTATTGTATTTCTTGATCCCTTCCTTATTTTTTATTCTCCAAAGTTCTCTCCTAGTCTGGCAGGCTTCTCTATGCTCCTGATAATATTTATTGTTTCTCTCTCTGATTGCTTCCCGATTTTTCAGATACCATTCCCTGGCAAGCTCCCTTAAATGTTCTTTGTGTCCTTCCTGATAATTTTTAGAATAAATGCTCCTGTCCCTCTTATGAGTGTCCCGATATTCTTTATTCTGTATTAGCATTTTGACCCGATTATGGTAATAGTATTTTAAACCTTCCCGGCTCCGGCAGGCCTTGCAGATATTAGTCCGGCCGTCAAGGTTTCGCTTGTCTATCGAAAATTTAAAAATTAATTTTGTTTCCCCACATTTCGAACAGGTCTTAAAGCATCTAGCCCTCTCTTTTAGCATAAATTTTTTATGATAGTCGGTTATCCACTTAGGAATGGGATAAACTCCCTTCAATTTTTCCACCTTCCTTAAAAACTATCTGGCAATACGTTCAGAATAGCCCTAAAGACCGCTTAATTTCCGCTCTGTTAGCGTTTCTTTGCCCTTTATGGTGGGGATATCTATCACCCCTCTTCAGCTTTAAATCCTGAAAATAGCTAAATGCTATTAGGTATATAGCATTTTTCCACATCCAAGCTAAAATCAGGCCTTCAAATTTCGCTTTTAAGGCCCCTGTTTTTTCTAATAGGTAATATCATAAGCGAAAAATCGATATTTCAGTTAAAAACTTGCCCTTATTCGAGCCTGTTATCGCCGGTTAATTATCCTGCCCCGGTTATTCTTCTTTTTAAATTGCTTCTTTTTTTGTCCCCGGTTGAATTTATTCAACCGGTATGTCTCCAACCTATTTTTTTTACACCATTTTAAGGCTCGTTCTAATCTTTTATTTATCATTATGTAAGAAATTCACCACCCTTAAATTTTAGGCTAACTACTCTTTTTCAAAGATACCCCTAAAGATTATCTAATAATCGTTCAGATACCCTCAAATTTAAACGCAGGATACCTTTCTTATCGTCCTGTGGCCTTTCTTTAGTATATTAGCCTATATGCCAGTATAGCCAGTAACATAGAAGTCCGCTTATGATCCTTATCGCTTTTCGATATTTCTTGTTATTAGACTGGACTTCCCGAAATTCACTACCGCAATCAGGACATAGACCTTATATTTGTATCTTATGCTCCAGCCACAAAATACCCCCTTACATTTAGGGTATTTATATTTTGGCATAGCCTTATTTATCCCCCTTTTAAAATTTATTTAATAACTCATTCAGAATACCTAACTCGCAATTTTATGCTTCAGCTTATATTTTTTATTATATTCCCTGACTCTTTCCTCATTCTTTAATCTCCAAAGTTTCTTTCTGGCCAGGCAGGACTCTTTATGGTCCTCATAATATTTTTTATTTTGCTCGATGATCCTCGTTCTATGCCTCTTATAGTGTTCTCTAGCTAAAAGCTTCAACCGCTCCTTATTTTTATTCCGATAATCTTTTTGATAAACTCTTCTTTTCTCCTTATTTTTATCCCTCCAAACCTTGGCCCGTTTCAAAAATTTTTCTTTCTGGACCAAATATCGCTCCCGGTTGTAGGCACTCTGGCAAGCCCGGCAAACATTGGAGAATCCGTTTTTATATCGTCTGTTTTTAACAAAATCCCCAATACTCCTAACTCCCCACATTTCGAACAAGTCTTGAAACATTTATTCTTCTGCCTTAACCTAAAGTTTTTATAATAATCAGTTATCCATTTCAGATTATTAAAATTTATCCTTAACCTCAAAGCGATCTACCTTCTTTTAAATTTTTTTAAATATTTATCCAAAGCTCGATAATCAGGGCCCAAATAGCCCTCTTACCCGAAATAGGCCTTCAAAAACCCCTCAAATTCGCTCGATTTTAGAGGTCCGCTTATGATTACCTATGACTTTTTTCATCCCCCTTAAAATCGCTTCTGGTGCGGTATTTTAGACCTTGCTTATGATTACCTATGACTTTTCCGAAAGCCGGTATTTTCTTTCATATTCTCTGATTTTATCCCGATTCTCCTCTCGATATCGTTTTTTTCTGACGGCAACGGCCTCTTTATGATCCTGATAATATTTCTTGCTCCTCTCAATAACCGCTCTCCGATTTCTCAGGTAATATTTCTTGGCAAAATCTTTAAAAAGTTCTTTATGCTCTTCTCGATATCTTCGACTATATTCTTGATAAGATTCTTTATGAACCTCTCGATATTTTTCTTGATATTTTTGGTTTAAGGCCTTGATTCTATCTTTATCCCGGGCATACCTTGCCTGATAATATTTGTTTTTGCAAGTTTTGCAGATTCCCGAATAGCCGTCCGGATTTCTCCGGTCAATAGGAAACCTGGAAATTAGTCTTGTTTCCCCACATTTCGAACAGGTCTTAAAGCATCTAGTCCTCTCTTTTAGCATAAATTTTTTGTGATAGTCAGTTATCCACTTAGGAATAGGATAAACTCCTTCAACTTTTTCCACCTTCTTTAAAATTTTTTCTTTAGGTCCTCTCCACCTTTCACCTGGATCCCGAATCCTCCTCTACAACCTTTAAGACAGAATCCAGCTCCTCTTTAGACACCCCGAGAATAGTGGGGTCCTCGGTCCAGGTAAAACCGAAATAATTCTCCAGATTCTTCGTAATCTTCTTCGCCCCGGCAAAGTTCCCGGTTAAAAAGGCCAAAATAGAATCAGATTTTACATAACAGAAAGTGAATCCCATAGTTTTTAAGATCTCGGAGAGCTCTTCACTCTCTTTTTTATCTAATTTATAGCAAAAGATATCTAGCCTGGTTTCCTTCTCGCCTCTTATAAACCGAGTAAAGTTTCTCATTCTTCCCACTCCCTTTAAAATTTTTTAGAACTCTTTTTCTCTACTGTATCGTAAATCAAAGGCTCCCCAGCCCATTCAAAACCGTAGAATTTTTCTAGCTTTTGCATAATGTCCTTGATCCCTGAATATTCTCCTGTTCTAAAGGCAAGAATTGAATCCCTATCGGTGCGGTATATAAAAAATTTAAACTTCTTTCTTAATATCTCGTCTAGGCCCGGGACCTCTTTTTCATCATAACAAAAGATGTCCAGTCTGGTCTTTTCCGAATCTCTGATAAAGGATAGAAAATTTCTCAATCTCTTTCATTCCTTTTTTTTAAAATTCTCTTTAGCCATATCTCTCTTATTACCTTACCTAATTTTCTAAACTCCTCATCGGTAAATTTATCGCTCTTGGCATTGTTACAGATGGGACAGGCTAAAACGCAATTTTCTTCGGTATAGCCTTTTTGATTATCCTTCCGGTCTATCTCTAATTTTCTACCTCTGTTTTTGCCACCATAGAATGGGCCCCAGATCCGAATAAAATCCCCTTCTTTTATCCTGCAATAATGACATCTCCTTCCATCTCTTTTGTAAAGTTTATCCCGGAGAGTCTCCTTTTCCCTTTTGCTTATTTTAACCATTTTAAAAAATCCTTTTCATTATTTACCGCCTTTTCTAGTTATTAGATATGCTACTATTCCTGCTATGACTATACTTGCTATAATCCAATACCACATAATATTATTTTACCCCTTTCATTTTTTACTTTTTCATCACTTTTTCTTCTCTTTCTTGATGGAGTATATGATTATTCCTAACACGATTAAAACCGTTATAATAAAATACCACTGCATCCTATTTCACTTCCTTTCTGCCTTTAGGCAATTTTAAAGAGATAATTTCCAAACTTTTCTTATAATTTAACAGCCTATAATCTTGTTTTTTAGCTTTCTTCTTAATTTCTCTCTTCTTTAAGTTATTAGAATACCTAAGATATCTTTTTTTTGGTAGATTTGATCTTCTACTTCCCTAATGTCCACTCCCTTCTTTGTTTTAATCGGCTTGCTTCTACAAACCGGACATATCACCATTATTTCTCCACTATGCCAGATACTTCCACAATTTAAGCATTTATATATTGGATCCATTCCTTAATCTCCTTTTACTTATTTTAAAATAGTCTCCTGTAATATTTTGTTTAGTATCTCTTTTTGGCTTTTGTGGATTCTTAGATTAATGCTCACGTATCCGTTATCATCTACCGATAGATTTAACGATGAGGGACTGGATGCCTTCAGCGGTTTTGTAGGCTCTGTTACTCTTTTAGCAATTAGCCTTTTTTTTGCTCCGGTTACCTCTAAAAAAGCCTTTTCTATCAAAGAAGAGACTATCAAAAAGAAGGCTTCTTCGTTCTGTAAATATTCTTCACCTAATAAAATTTCGATAGTCGGTATCCCTCTTACTCTCTCGCTATAATCTCGAATGAAAACCGGTAAATTTTCCAGCTCTGAATATTTTAATCTTAGATAGAGTTTTAGGTTATCCTGAAAAACAAATATCCGGCAAAACATCGTTCCCCTATATGTCCAGCGGATATAAGTCTTTAAGCAAGTTCTCTCGACCCCTCTTTTAATACCATTTAAACAATAATCATCAATTTTTTTATACAAGTCCAAAAGCCAATCCGGCTTGTTTTTAAAATAATATTGTTCGTCAAATTCCACTTTTTTCAGTCTCCTTTCGTTAATTTTATCCTTTCTCTCCTGAAAGTCTTGCCCGACCGGAGAGAAAAGATTAGAAAAATCGTCCTCTTTCCTCATTAAACTAATCCCCTTTCTTCAAAAATTTTTCACCCTACCCCCCTTAGACAGGTCAAAAGAAAGGGGAGCAGGGACCGTCAACTTGGAGAACTCTGGAGAGAAGCCAGATTACCGAGATTCGATTCCTATTATTTATTTTTAAGATCGTGAACCGCTGTTTATTTATTTCTTAACTTCAGTTAATTCACCTTCCGTCTTGGCTACTACTACTGCGCAGGCGGCATCTCCAGTCACATTGCAAGAAGTTCGGGCCATATCTAATATTCGGTCAACTCCGGCAATTAGTGCTACCCCTTCCAAAGGCAATCCTACAGAAGTAAGCACCAAAGTCAACATAATCAAACCCGCTCCCGGTACACCTGCGGTACCAATTGAAGCTAAAAGAGCAGTTAGAAGTACGGTTAACTGTCCACCAAAACCTAAATGAATCCCGTAAGCCTGAGCTACAAACAAAGCACATACACCCTGATAAAGGGCAGTTCCGTCCATATTAATGGTTGCTCCCAAGGGCTGGACAAAACTGGAAATAGTGGGTGAAACTCCCAGATTTTCCTGGGCTACTCGCATAGAAACAGGGAGGGTTGCTGAACTACTACAAGTACTAAAAGCCAGTAATGCGGCCTCACTAAATCCTTTGAAAAATTTTACCGGGCTCATCTTGCCAATAATGGAAACCATCCCTGAATATACTACTACTTGATGGATTATAACTCCCAGATAAACAGCAAAGATTAATTTGGCAAAAGGTATTAAAACAGACAGGCCATGGGTACCTACAGTAGTGGCAATAAGAGCAAATACGCCATAAGGGGCAAATCCCATTACCGTGCCGGTTAGTTTGTACATAGTCTCCGCAAAGCCTTCAAAAAATTTAAGAACTACCTTGCCCTTTTCTCCAGCCTTGGTCATGGCATAGCCAAAGAAGAGGGCAAATACTATTACCTGGAGCACCTTGCCTTCTGCCATTGCTCCAATAGGATTCTTGGGAATTATATTTACTATAGTGTCAATCAAAGGTGGAGCACCTGCTACCTCTTTAGCCGGTCCTTCCAATACTAAATTCATACCTGCACCTGATTGGAATATGTTGCCTAATAATAATCCAATAGATATTGCAAAGGCGGTGGTTATCAGATAATAGACGATAGTCTTACCGGCTACTCTCCCTAACTTCTTAGGTTCAGCAATACTGGCAACTCCCACTACTAAGGTCGCAAAGATTAAAGGAATGATGAGCATTTTTAATAAAGAAACAAAGATAGTTCCTAT
>NMQN01000750.1 GCA_003575245.1 Candidatus Atribacteria bacterium 1244-E10-H5-B2
TACTCCAACGAGCTCCATATCGGGGAATATTTTTATTCCAGCTCGGAAACCCAGTTCTCTATTCATTACACTTGATGTATCAGGATTAGTATTTTCTAAAAATACTTTCCCTTTTCCACCCAGCAGGAGAGCTAATTGACCGGCAACTACCTGACCGCCCAAGAAATTATCCGTTCCTATATAAGAAAGAGGAAAATTATAATTACTTGGTTTACTATAATCTCCATCTCCAAGATAAGTATCGACAGTAATGACTGGGATACCACTATCATGAATTTCTTTCAAAACAGGGATTAAGGCTTCTGTGGAAGTAGGAGCAGTAAATAGTAAATCAATATCTCCTCTTGCGACTAAAGCTTTTAATATTGGTACCTGATATTCTGGTCCCCAAGCCTTAGGGTATTCTCCAACAAGCAATTCTACCCCCAGCTCTTCCGCTTTTGCTTTAGCACCTTTTTCCATAGTAAAGTAGAAAGGATCAGCAATCCCGGGCATAAAGGCAAACCTCAACTGAGCAGTACATATCGTAGATGCAAAAGACAAAACTAAACAGATTAACAGTAAAGCAATTATAAACTTTTTCATTTTTTTTCTCCTTAATTAATAATAAATTTGCTTCCTTACAGTATAGCTTCAAAAACGTTTTTGAAAAACAAGATAGTAAATTACTATTTTTTCTTCTTTGTTTTCACCCCCTTAATTTTTTTAATCTCTACTCGATGTGAAATTACCTCGCTTAGCTTTTCCTTGCTTTGTCTGTATATAATATATAAGAAATTTTCTTAAAACTATAAATTCTCCTAACTGATAAGCCGTTTTAAATTTCTGTACTCTTTTTTTTCTAACCATTGGATCATCGCATAAATTCCTGCTCCACTTTGTACCGCCTTTGATGAGATACTGGAGAATCGAATATTCACTGCTTGTTCTCCAAATAAATAATGAGATATAATTTCCCTAATAGGTCGAATTAAAGGTTCTCCCAATACGGCCATTTCTCCTCCAATAAATACAGTCTGAGGTCCAATCATATGAATAGCATTCACAATAGCAGAACCTACCCAGGTTGCTAAATTTTTTACGATCGAGTTAGCAACCTGATTATCTTGTTGAAGTAATTCAGCTATTTCTTTTAAACTTTTTACCCGCAAGCCTTGGGAATTGACCAAATGCAGTAAGACATCTACCCCGGCAATATCCTCCAGGTACTTAAATTGTCCTTGCTCGTAACATAGAAAATGTCCGATTTCTCCCACAAAATCATAAGTACCCTGATAAAGTTCATCATTAATAATAACTCCAGCCCCTATGCCTTCATTTAAAAGTATATAGATAAAATTATGTATATTTCTTCCACTTCCCAGCCACTTCTCTGCTAAAGCACAGACATTGGCATCATTTTCTATCCAGACGGGAATTCCGTATTCCTTTTGTACAATACTTCCCAAAGGTACATCTTTCCATCCTTTAAATTTTGGTGGTTGTTTTACTATCCCAGCCTGGGCATCCAAAGGTCCTGGTATACCAATACCGATTGCTCCAACATCAATTTCCTTTCTTTTCGCATATTTCATTATTGTATTAATATTAGAAAATAAACTATCAATAACTCCTTCTGGCCCGCATTTGTTATAATCTTCTCCTCTCTTGTGAGTAATAATATTCATTCGTGCATCCATTAGTAGTGTTTCTAGTCTTTCTCTACCAATATGCACACCTATTGTATATACAGCATCTGTTCTAATATGAAGGGGAATAGGAGTTTTACCTACGTTACCAGTGGAAACTGTTGAAGATTCTTCGACTATGCTTAAAGCTATAAATTCATTTATAATAGATGATATGGTTGTCTTGGTCAATCCTGTCATTCTCGAAAGTTCAACCCTTGATGTACTATCTTGTTTCAACAAGAGACGAAGTAAGGTAGTGGCATTTTTGTTCCGCGTATCTGCCGGCTTTAATACTAACATATGATTCTCCTAATATAATAGTAAGTAAACTATACTTATTAATTATATTATATTAATATTTTACTGTTGTCAAGTTTATTTATTAAATTTTTCTAAAAATTAATTATATATTCAAATAATAAAAACTTCTGGAAAATTGAACTAAGAAACTGCTTTAAAAGTAATTAAATCAACTTTTTTAATTTCAAAATAGGAAAAATAATAGGAGAAATGAAAAAAAGTAAGATACTAAACTATTGCTTTGAAAGGATAAAATCCTTTTTTATTATAATATATTTATTCTTTTTCTTCCCAGCTCAATGATCGACTAACTGCTCTCTTCCAGCCTTTATATAATCTTTCTCTTTTTTTCTCATCCATGTTAGGTTTAAATTCTCTATTTATTTTCCATTTTTGAGCAATTTCATCTTTATCTTCCCAATAACCAACCGCCAGACCTGCCAGATATGCTGCTCCCAAAGCAGTAGTCTCTACAACTTTAGGTCTTACTACCGAAACTCCTAAGATATCAGACTGGAATTGCATTAAGAAATTATCTCTTACTGCTCCGCCATCAACTTTTAATTTTTTCAAATTAATCCCTGAATCTTTTTGAATAACTTCCAATACATCGCGGCTCTGATAAGCTATTGACTCCTCTGCAGCTCTAAGGATATGTTCTTTCTTTGCTCCCCGGGTTAGCCCTACAATGATACCCCGAGCATACATATCCCAGTAGGGAGCGCCAAGACCTACAAAAGCGGGGACTAAATATACTCCATTAGTATCTTTAACTTTTAAGGCATATTTTTCAATTTCTCTCGAATTTTTTATAAGTCCGATTTCGTCTCTTAACCACTGGACTACTGCACCACCGATAAAGATACTTCCTTCTAAGGCATATTCTACTTTACCATTAACCCCCCAGGCAATAGTAGTCAAAAGACCATTTTTAGAGGGAACAATTTTCTCTCCGGTATTCATCAAGATAAAACATCCGGTTCCATAGGTATTTTTAGCCATCCCCGGCTCATAACAGGCCTGGCCAAAAAGGGCGGCTTGCTGATCACCGGCATCACCGGAGATGGGAACCTCTACTCCGAATATCTCTTTATCAGTAGTGCCATAAATATAACTTGAAGGTAAAGCTTTGGGAAGCATCTCTCGGGGAATATCCAGCTCTGTTAATATCTCCTCATCCCAATCAAGATTATGAATATTGAATAACATTGTCCGAGAAGCGTTGGAATAATCAGTTACGTGAGCTCTACCTTTGGTTAAATTCCAGATAAGCCAGCTATCTACTGTTCCAAAAAGAATTTCTCCTTTTTGGGCTTTCTCTATAACCCCATCTACATTATCCAAAATCCACTTAATCTTGGTGCCAGAAAAATAGGCATCGACCACCAACCCGGTCTTTTTTTGGATAATCTCCGCCAGCCTTTTCTTTTTAAGCTGGTCACATATGGGAGCAGTCCTTCGACATTGCCATACGATAGCATTATAAACCGGTTTACCGGTTTTTTTATCCCAAACTATGGTAGTCTCTCTCTGGTTAGTTATACCGATAGCAGCTATATCAACCGCTTCCAAGCCAGCCTTATATAAAGCAGTTTTTGCCACTTCTATTTGAGAGGACCAAATTTCCACGGGGTCATGTTCTACCCAACCCGGCTTAGGATAGATTTGTCTAAATTCCTTACTCGCGGTACTAACTATAGTTCCATTATGATTAAATATTATCGCCCGAGAACCGGTAGTCCCCTGATCCAGAGCCATAACATATTTTGCCAACTACAACACCCCCGACTATTTCCTCGTTATTTGTTTCATTTAAAATATAATAACATTTTTTTAAATTAAATAATAAAGAAAAATCTTTTAAAGTTGCAAAACATCCGGGCGAGCTATCTTCTTACCTTGATACTATCAATTCTTTTATCCTTTATCACCCTAACTTTATCACTTTAGCTCCCTCAGCAGGTGGGGTTACATATATATCCGGAAGGATACCGGTAATTTTTTTATATCCCTGCTTAATCGTTTTTTCAAAGACATCGATATACTCTCTTCTTAATAAGTTTACCGTACAACCTCCAAAGCCAGCACCTGTCATCCTGGCCCCCAAGATTTCTTCCTGTTTTAAAGCTAAATCCACGAGGAGGTCCAATTCAGTACAACTTACTTCATAATCATCCTTAAGGCTCCTGTGTGATTCTATCATCAGTTGACCAAAGGCAGAATAATTTCCCATCCTTAAAGCCTGTACCCCAGCTTGAACCCGGTAATTTTCTGAAATTACATGTCTGGCTCTACGGGCGATAATTTCCGGTAATTGCGCCTGATATTTTTTATATTCATCTATGGTAATATCTCTTAGAGCTCGTATCTCGCGGTTTAATTCATGCTTAAAAAATTCGGTAGCTATTTTACACTCTTCTCTTCTTTTATTATATTCAGAATTAGCCAACCCCCTTTGAATCTTAGAATTACAAATTAACACCTGATAATTAGGGTCCTTAAAGGGGATTAATTCATAATCATTAGATCTACAATCAATAAAAAGAGTATAATTTTTTTGACCCAAACAGGAAACATATTGGTCCATAATGCCACAAGCTACCCCTACAAAATTATTCTCTGCTCTCTGACAGAGACGAGCCATTTCTACCGGTTTAATTTCCAATAAATTTAATTTTGCCATAGTTAATGCAGTAACCACCTCTAAGGCAGCAGAAGAACTCAATCCTGCTCCTTTAGGAATATTACTGATAAAAATAAGATTTGCTCCTTGTAAAGGATATTCTGCCTTTTGTATTTCATCCATTACGCCCATCAAATAATTCGCCCAGGTATCTTTTTTAGAAGGAGATAAACTATCTAAAGAAAATTTAACTTCTGCTTTATAACCGAGATCAAAAACTTGAACCAGTCGATCGTTTCTTAATTGACCCAGCATAATTATCTTTTTCCCAATAGCTATCGGAAGAACAAATCCCTCATTATAGTCAGTATGTTCACCAATTAGATTAACTCTCCCGGGGGCAGAAAAAGCCCCTTTAATCAAACCAGTATCAGTATGTTTTTTGTTAAATATTTTCCAGAGTTTATTCAAATCTTGCATTGAAATCTCCTCTTCATCTTACTTTATATCCAATTATGTCTATAATTAATCTTCCAATCAATTTTGTTTTAACAGAGAAACCTTTAATAGCAAACTACTCCATCAGGTGGTGTATTTCTTAGTTCTTGAGCTTTTTCTTCAGGCAAAGAATTATTGATAAAAGCACCCATTCCTATCTCACTTCCAGCCAGGTATTTAAGTTTATCTTTTGTGCGATAAGGGGGATAGAATTCAATATGAAAATGAGAATATATTTTACCTGTCCCGTTAGTAGGTTGTTGATGAATGGCCATGATGTAAGGGAGGGCAAAACCAAAAAGATTATCAAATTTCATTAATATTGTTTTTAAAATTGCCGCTAAATCAATTTCTTCTATTTCCGAAAAATCATTTAACGAAGAAAGGTGTTTATTGGCATAGATGTGTACCTCATAAGTGTAAGAAGCGTAAAAGGGAACAAAGGCAGTAAATGAATTATTGCTAATGATAATTCGTCCGCCATCTTTCTTCTCTTCTTCCAAGGTCTTGCAGAAGAGACATTCCCCTTCTTTTTCTAAATATTCTTTACTGGAATTTAGTTCTTGTTCGATAATCGGCGGAATAAAAGGATAGGCATATATCTGACCATGAGGATGGTGGAGAGTCACTCCTACTTCTTCCCCTTTATTTTCAAAGATGAAGACATAATCGATATAATCTTTAGCTCCTAACTCCCGATAGCGGTCTCTCCATACTTTTACCAGCTTAATATAACGGCTTAAGGGTTTCTCCGACATAATCCCATCATGGTCAGAAGTAAATAGAACTACCTCACAAATTCCCTGAGCCTTGTCATGTTTAAAAAATTTAGGATCTTTTTCGGTTACTTCTGGTGAATCTTGTTGTAAAGATGGAAATTTATTTTCAAAAACTACTATATCATAATCTTCGGCCGGTACTTCTGTAGGCAAACCACCTTTTTTAGTAGGACAAAGGGGGCAATAATCCTTCGGAGGTTTATAAGTCCTATTCTGTCGATGAGTTGCTATTATTGTCCATTGCCTCAGGATGGGATTCCACCTCAGCTCTAACATCCCTGCCCTCCTTTTCTTCTTCGGTAAAAGTATCAGTATGT
>NMQN01000021.1 GCA_003575245.1 Candidatus Atribacteria bacterium 1244-E10-H5-B2
AAGAGGGGCTTGCTTTCTTCTTTCCTGGTATGGTGAATGATTACCCAGAGGCAATCCCTCATTCGGATCATCAAATTACTAAAGAGCGTGATATTCTCCGCTTTATTCATATTAAAGGTAGCAATCCTTGAAATGGGATCTACTATAATCACATCAGGCTCAAAAGTATCCAAGCATTTTTGAAGTCTTGACAGGTCATCAGCCGGCGTTAAATTTATAGTCAATAGCTCTTTTCTCGTATTGTAACTAAGGAAATTTTTAAGACACTCTTTAGGTATTATTATTCCCAGTTCTTTTAGTCCCTCTATCTGTAAAGATATAACCTCGTTCAGATTGCGAATATTAGATTCTGAATAGATATATAAAACCTTACAATTTTTCTTTACCGGGTAAGTCTCTAAAAAGGGAGTCTTTGATATTAAATTTAAAGCTAAATTTAAACTGAATAAAGTCTTGCCTTTTTTGTGCCTGGAGACGATAAGAGCATAGTTTTTAGTTCCCATTATCCCGTCTCCGATTATCATTTCTTCCGGTGATAGATTAGATCCTAAAATCTCCTCTAAATTTACCTCTGTCCGATCTTCAAGAGGTATAGGCAGAGGAAACTCCGGAGCCTTCTCGATCAGCTTAAAAAGTTCTTCCAAAGTTCCGCCAGCCATCAGCCAGTCAGTAATATCTCCGTGTTCTTTAAGCCCCGGCAGGATCACCCATTTAACCGATTTGGCTATTCCAGCCAGGTTATTCCCAATATCCCGGTAGAATATCCTGCTTACTTTATCGTTATCCGGTATAATAATTATGCTTCTATCCTGAAAAAATTCGTAATATTCCGGTCTCCATTTCTTAAATCCTGCTCCTGCTCCAATATCGCTAGTAGTAGCCAAAACCTCGAATTTAGTCATCAGATTATCGCAATCCTTTTCACCTTCCAGGAGAAAAATTATCTTATCGCCTGAATTATTGATCTTGTCCAAATTGTAGATAACCCTTCTTACTCCCTGAATATTCCTGATTATCCCGCCTTTGCTATCCGGTCTCCAAATCCGATAAGTCTTTTCTAATTCCCCTTTGTCATTCCTCTTTTCAAACCTGTATTTTTGATAAAGTAGCTTGCCTTCTTCGTCTCTATAAGCATAAGAGGCAACCGGCTCCCCTAATGATTCCACCAAATTAAAAGGCTTCAAAGCCTCTATATATCGCAAGTATTTTTCGTAAGAAATCCCGTGCCTGCCACAGCCAAAGCAGTAATAGGATTCAGTCAAATCATAGTAATATAAAGAAGCGTGTTTCTCCGTGTGAAAGCAGCAGAGGGCTTTCCAGCGGTGATCCCCGGCTTTCTTAAAAGATAGCTCTATCGCTTTTTTCTCTTCAAAATCCCATAGTTTAAAAGTTTTTGTTTCGTTAATCATTACTCATCTCCTTTATTTGTAATTTCTCCTATCCTCTGTTAAAATAGATAAGAGGTTCTTTCCGGGCCATATACCCTGAAAAAAGTGGAGTATCCGGGGTATATATTAAATTCTTTAAAAGGGGAAGTGAGTTAACGAGTAACTGTCACTTCCTCTTTTATTTTTAACCACAAAAAAAGGTATTCCCGAACTTTGCGTTTTCACAGTTTCCTGAGAATACCTTCCTAAAAACTTTCTCAATTAGTTTTAAACTATTCTGACTATAATAAATAAAATCGATACAGTCAAATCTATTATAATCTACCCCTGGAATACCCCCAGGAACCCCCTAATTTTTGTCATAGCAAGGTTTTCTTGTCTCTATTGATTAAATTTTTCTAATAACTTATCGATCTCTTTTTTCAATTTTCTTCCCGGACCTTCATTATAAAATTCCTCAACAATCTTTCTCGAATCTTCCCGGGCAATATGTTTTCTCCATTCGGGATAAGTCTTATATTCAATATCATCAGGATCAAAGCCATCATAAAAAAGCCACTCGCTTAAATGTTCTTCATCATAGCCTTCCTTTAAAAATATAGTATAGGCAAAACTTAAGAGCCTAAAAAGCATATATTCTTCATCATATTCTCGCTTTTCTCTCGCTCTACTAAGTTTTCTACAAAAATTCAAAATATAATCGATAGTTCCTGGTGTCATTTCTTTATTTTTATTCACATAATCCGATAATTTGTGAAGACATCTAACAATCTTTTTTTCCGGTTTTATTTCTAAATCGGTATGATAAAGCTTACAGGCCTGTTCAGTCTGTTTTTTATGTTTGTTAGTCTCACCCTCAAAGAAAAAGTAATTATCTAAATCTCTTTTGGTATAGCCTTCATTGATTAATACGTTATAAATACCGCTCAACATTGTTTGAGTTATATATGCTTTATCGACTTTTTCCCATATATCCAGACCTAAATCCGCTCTTTTTATCTCCTTCCTAAGCTCATTACAGAAAGTAAGAATATAATCGGTCGTTCGCTTTGTCATCTTTCTATTTTTATTCATTTAAAATACTCCCAGGAATCGCCTTCGTTTATTGCTTTGTAAAAATTGTCTCAGATCTATACCCTTTATATACCAAAATCGATTTACCTTATTTTTTTTGCCTCTGAGCCGACCACTTCTTAAATAATCTCTAATCGTTAGCTCGGTTAGATTCAGAAGATCAACTAAATCTTTAACTGAATAAAAAGCCTCATTATCAATTTTTATACTCATAAAATTGAACCCCCTTCCGTATATATATAACATAGTATCTATATATGTGTCAAATTAAATTATTTTTACCAGTCAGGAAAGAGATATCCCGGAGCATCTTCCGGATCGTAAGAGCTAAGCCTCCGGCCTGCACTCTTCCACTCTATTATAGACTCCGGCTCTTCCGGAGCAATTACCGCCCCATAACTGGCCATAGCCAAAGCAATAGCCAAGTCGATTTTTTTAGTTCCCGATTTCTTAACGATACGCCAACCCCGGCCACTATAAACCACCTTACAATTAATCAAGGATAGCCTGATTTCTTCAGATTCATAAAAACTTATCCCCTGGCCCTTGATCAGGTTAAAAAGGCATTGAGAAAAAGCGACACAGTTACCCGGTGTAGGAGTTAATTTCACCATATTAATACCTTCTTTTTCAAGATCCTGAGCCAGTTGAATAGCCTGGTAGGGATCAAAAAGTAAACTTTGAATATCATAAATTTTAGATAATTCTATCAGGTATCTTTTAACATCATCGAATCGAAATTCCTCTACTTTCGTAGGAATATAAACTTTATGGTCCACCGAAAAGATTTTATTATCGATCTTCCCTACACCACAAACAGCGGTATAGTCATCAGAATACCCCACATCGAGGCCTACCCATATAGGAATTTTTACCTTCGGCCTTCTTTTCAGCTTATAATCAATGCAACCTCTAAATTCCTCATCACTTATAAAGGATTCCTCCTCACTTACCCATAAATTTTTATGCAATCGCTTGAATAAGTTAGGCCTCATTCCCGGTTTATGTTCCTGACTATTGAGATATTTTTTAGTTACGAAACTTGAAGGATTGGCCTCTTCTCCCTGCTTAACATAGAAATAACTATCCGGAGTATTGCCCTTTTCTGACTCTTTTACTAAATCCCAAAGTAGCCCTTCTTCGTTCCGGCCAGCGGTAGAGGTTACCAGAATCAAAGGGTATTTATACATCGGGGATAATTGAAGCTCATCAAAAAAGAATCTTAGGGAATCTGTATCAAAAGAAGCTAATTCATCGATACAGATTAAGAGGCAATTAAGCCCTGCGCTTGACCGGTAACTACTGCTTAAACATCTTAAAATCGTTCCAGTTTTAACATTTTCAATACGGTCGCCATAGACTTTACACAAACCATCGAGTTTTGGATTTTTCCTGATCATAGCAACAACTTTCCGATAAGTAATAAAATTCGATTGATCTTTGCTATTACTGCAGATATAAATTTCCCCTGGCTCCTGACAGGTTAAGAACCAGCTTAAAACCATTGCCGAAAAGGTAGATTTACCATTTTTTTTAGCCAGGCTTACGAGGATCAATCGAGGTCTATTCTTATAAAAGCAATCTGTAAAAACCTTCTTTTCCCAACTCTCGAGCTTAAGTTCCAGTTTTAACATTTTCAATACGGTCGCCATAGACTTTACACAAACCATCGAGTTTTGGATTTTTCCTGATCATAGCAACAACTTTCCGATAAGTAATAAAATTCGATTGATCTTTGCTATTACTGCAGATATAAATTTCCCCTGGCTCCTGACAGGTTAAGAACCAGCTTAAAACCATTGCCGAAAAGGTAGATTTACCATTTTTTTTAGCCAGGCTTACGAGGATCAATCGAGGTCTATTCTTATAAAAGCAATCTGTAAAAACCTTCTTTTCCCAACTCTCGAGCTTAATCAATTGCTCTTTTTTCTCCGGTAAATAGATTTCTTTTTCTACGAATTGAATTATATTTCTCTGATATTCCTGGACAGTCTGGTCAGAAAAAGAAGATTCCCCGGTCTTTGCTGTCTCTGGCCATCGGATAGCAGGATCTAAATTTTTACGTTGCATTTTTCTTGATTTTATAGTCTTGCCATCAAATTTGTCTCTTGATTTTTTCTTTTTTTTAGCCATAATTCACCACCTCATTTTACTGCCCGGATTAAATAAAATATAGTCTATAAAAGCCCGGCATAGTTTAAGAATAAAATTTTTAATAGCCATAATAATTAATTCACCTCTTTAAAACCTTATGCTTTCGATTATATTCCCGATTGTATTCCCTGATCCTTTCCTTATTCTTTTCTATCCAAAGTTTTCTCCGGATCTGACAGGCTTCTAAATTCTCCTGGTAATATTTCAAGTTCCTTTTCTTGATTGCTTTTTTATTGCTCATATACCACTTTCGAGCATTCTTCTTTAACTTTTCCTCATTCTTTTCCCGATAGTTTTTATTATAAATATTCTTGGCCTTCTTATGGTTATCCTGATATTCTTTAACTTTTATTAATATTCTATTCCGATTTTGGTAATAATATTTTAGATATTCCCGGCTCCGGCACTCTTTGCAGATTTCGAGCCTGCCGTCAGTATTTCTCTTATCTATCGAAAACCTGAATACCGGCTTTATTTCTCCACACTTTGGGCAAGTCTTAAAGCATATAGTCTTTATCCTGTTCTTTCTTTCTTCGAGGCTCTGCTCAATATCAGAATAACGAGTATCAAATTCAAAATACTTTTTAGCCATAGCTTTAATTCCTTCAATCTTTCCACTCTTTAGGTCTATATTTTTATTTATCTAAGTATTTAATCACATCTCCAACAGTTTTTATTTTTTCCGCTTCTTTATCCGGAATTTCTATATTAAATTCTTCCTCGAAAGCCATTATCAGTTCAATTATATCTAAAGAATCTAAACCCAGATCATCAAGAAAAGAAGAATTTTCGGTAATTTTGCTTTTATCGATTCCTGATTGCTTTACGATTATCTTTTTTATTCTGTCCATAGATTCCATTTTATTCTTTCACTCCCTTTTATTGTTTAATAACTCGTCAGAATACCCCTTCCCAACGTCCCTGGGTAGTCTAATCAGCGTTTATTTAACCCTATTGGTATGAATCTATCAACCCCCTTCCTGACCTTAATCCCCGAAAATAGCTACAAGTTATAGAATATAAGGCTTTTAATCGATTTCCGTTAATCAACCAAAAATAAAACGCTCATAAATCGATTTTAAGAGGGGTCTTTTTCTTTTTAGGTAATATCATAAGCACCCCTTCAAAATTTCTTCATATAAGCTATATATAGACATCTTTTAAAATCCAGCAAAGCCTTTGTTTATAACAGTTATAGAGATTTTATATCCCGAATCCATTAATAACCTCTTTATTTTCGTCGTCATCAATACCAATGTAACGGAAAGTTACTTTGACGTTCCGATGATTTAATAGATTAGAGATCCTTTCGATACTAATTCCCTGCTTTCTTAGGTGATAACCAAAACTCTTTCTAAGCGTATGGCCTCCAACCTTATGCTTGATCCCGACCTTCTGACACCAGGCATTTATTAGCTGATATGCTCTGATCCTGGTAAGAGGTTTGTTCTTTTTTGATTTTTCACTGGTAAATAGATATTGCTCCAGGTCGAATATATCAGTCTTTTCAATATAAAAATTTATAGCTTCTTTAATCTGCTTATT
>NMQN01000474.1 GCA_003575245.1 Candidatus Atribacteria bacterium 1244-E10-H5-B2
TTGCTTAAAAAAAAAAAAAATAAAAAAAGCAAGGAAAGTAAAAATGCCAAAGGGAAAATATAAAAAATTAGAATGTCATAAAAATATTCTTAAAAAAAATCTCAAACATAAAAAATTGACTCTAAGAGAAGCTGAAAAATCAATGTTTAGATACGATTTTAGAAAATCTTTTAGAGAAAGGATAAATAATATAAAAAATATTAGTATTTCAGATGAAAAATTAAATGAACTGATAACAATAGGGAAGATTCATTATATTAAAAAAAGAAAAATACCAAGAATGGAAGATTATACGCCACCTATGTGGCACTTGTGGGTATATGGAGGATGCAGAAAAAATCAATTTGTTAAAGAAAAAACAGTAAATAAAACTATACTCGAAAATATATTAAGTTTTAGCAAGGAAGAACTAAAAGAAAAGATGCTTAGAATTCTAAAAGAAAAAGGTCAAAATCCTGATGATTGGAATTTTTATGAATGGTTTAAAACTGTTGACATATAAGGATTTCTTATTCTTTGGAACAAAAACGCTTATGATTATACCTACCCAAATTTTATAAAACGCTAAAACTGTTGCAAATAAAGGCTTTCAAAATTACACGATATTGGCTTAAAGGAAAGTAAAAAATGTTCTCAAATGGTAAATATTTATCAATATAAATTAAGTAAATAAATTTAAGTAGAAAAATTAGAATTGAAATAAACTAATAAAAAATTATTAGTGAGGTGATATTCCAATTTATAATCCTCATGCCCAAGCACAAGCTGAAACTAAAAAGTTAGTTGAACAAAATCCGGAATTGTATCAAGGTCTTGACCTGGATGAAGAAAGCTTTTATAGAAGGAAGAGGGAACAATTTAGTGCTATTGCTTGGGAATTCGTTCATTCTGGGATATTCGCTGAGTTATCTGGAAGTACTTGTAAAACATTAATGGCCATTGCAAGCTTAACCAATAAGTATCGTAATATGTGCTATAGCAACCGAATAATTTCCGAATGGGCTGGGATTAATGATTGTACAGTTAAAAAATCCTTAAGAGAATTAGAATATTATCATCTTATCAAACGATTCGACTTGCCTGGAGGAAAACGTACAAATAGAATAAGGATGATTGTCTTGCAAAGATGGGATTCAGTTAAAGATGTTCTAATAGAGGAAAACAAGATTGAAGTAGACAGCATGGGAAAAGTCGTCTCTGTAAAGCCATATCCTTTTAGAAAACAATAAAAGACAAAAGGTAGTTTTTCCACCCTACCCTATGGGGTAAATCCTACCCATATAGGCGTAGTGGTAGTTAATAGTGGAAACATCTTATAAGTGAGGTAATATTAAATAGGTTTAAAATACTCTCATACCTTGTCTAATTACAATAATCAATATTGTAGATACTAGAGATAAAATAAGCCTAATAATTATATTTAACTAACTAATAAAATGATATATTAAGCAATTAATAATTGAACTATTTTATTCGCCTTTATCGTTTTAAGGACCAATATATTTATTGATAAGAGTTATTGCTTTTTCACTAATTATTTGACATTTTATATACAATGCGTTATAATGCAAATATGAATGATTTAGTAAAGAAATTAGAAATTTACCGTTTAGAAAATCGAATTAGCCAAAAACAATTAGCTGATAGACTAAAGGTTACCTTCTCAACTGTGAACCGCTGGTTTAATGGTAAGACCAAACCAAATAAGATCCAGCAGTATCATATTAATAAACTACTTAAAGATTATGGCCTTAAAGATAAACACTTCGAAATTATTTAAGTTATCAATATTTTTTAAAGGTGGATTATATGAAAGCTGTTTTATATGCACGAGTTTCCAGTAAAGAACAAGAAGAAGGTTTTTCTATCCCTGCCCAATTAAAATTACTTATAGAGTACGCCAGGGAAAACGGGTTTAAAATAATTAAAGAGTTTATCGATGCAGAAACCGCTAAAAAAGCCGGAAGAACAAAATTTAATGAAATGGTCAAATTTTTAAAAAATAATACTGGCACAAAAATTGTTCTTTGCGAAAAGACAGACCGCCTATATAGGAATTTTAAAGATTATTGCACTATCGATGATCTAAATTTAGAAATTCATCTTGTAAAAGAAAATGAAATAATCAATAAATATTCTAAATCACATCAAAAATTTATTCATGGTATAAAAGTATTGATGGCAAAAAATTATATTGATAATCTCTCTGAAGAAATCCGCAAAGGCATGAATGAAAAAGTAAATCAAGGATACTATCCTTCCCATGCACCTCTTGGTTATTATAATTCAATAAAACTTATCAATGGTGAAAAAATAAAGACAATTGAAATCGATAATAAAACAAGTTTTATTGTGAAAAAGCTATTTGAATTATATGCAACTGGTTCTTACTCTTTAAAAGACATCGCTGAATATGCTAATAAAGAAGGTTTAAGAAGTAGAAAAGGAAATAAATTGGAAAAATGTACTGTCCATAGAATGCTTAAAAATCCAATTTATTATGGATATTTTTACTGGAGCCACACTCTTTATAAAGGGAAACATCCTTCAATTATAAGTAAAGAATTATTTGATTCTGTACAATTATCTTTTGATGGTCATAACCGACCTAAAAATCCCAAGAAGCATAAATTTGCATTTTCTGGTTTATTAACCTGTGGCAAATGTGGGTGTGCTATAACTTCTGAAATTAAGAAAGGTAAATACATTTATTACCATTGTACTGGCTATAAAGGCAAATGTGGAAATAAAGCTATTAGGGAAGAAGCTTTGATAGAGAAATTTGGTGATGTAATCAAAAAAGTGAAAATGGATCCTAATATATTAAATTGGCTCAAAGAAGCTTTAAAAGAAAGTCACAAAGATAAAAAGGAATACCATAATAGCCAAATAGATAATTTACAAAAACAATATACTAAATACAATAAACGTTTAGATAGATTATATGAAGATAAATTAGATGGAATTATTACAAAGGAATTTTTTGAAGAAAAAAATAAACTCTGGTCGAAAGAACAGCAAGACATCTTTTCATCAATCGAAAAGCATAAAAAAGCTAATGCTAATTACTTTGAGCAAGGTATTCATATTTTAGAACTTACCCAAAAGCTTTATTCAGCTTACTTACAAGAAAATTCTAATGAAAAAGGTCAACTTGTTAATTTATTATTATCGAACTGCACCTTAAACGACGGAAACCTTTACCCTACATACAAAAGACCCTTTAATCTTGTAGTTAAAGGGTCTTCGCGTATACTATGGTGGAGGCGGCGAGATTCGAACTCGCGTCCAAAGATATTTCAGTAAGAACCGCTACGAGTGTAGTCTATGATTTGGTTCTCGCTCTTTCTACCTCCCGTAGACAGGATGTAAATTGAGCCAGCCCTAAACCTTCTCCTCTACCTCCCAGGGCAGTAAGGCAAAAGATAGTCTACTTTATGTTACACCCGTAAAGGTCTCGTAGACACAAGACCTGCACAGACGTGCAGCCTAATTAGGCTGCAAATGCTAATTGTTCGTTTCTAGCAATTAATGTTTTTCCACGGTTTTACGAGGACATGGAACCTCGACTCGCTGTTCTTACCTCTCTTATCCCTGTCGAAACCTATCGCCCCCATTCTTTATTCTTTAATTCTCTTTCTACTTCTCTTTGGGCATCTTTTTCAGCTAATGCTTGTCGTTTATCGTATAATCTTTTTCCTTTAGCCAAAGCCAATTCAATCTTGGCATGACCTCTTTTAAAATAAATTCGCAAAGGCACCAGGGTTAAACCTTTCTCCTCAACTTGCCCCTTTAAACGGCTAATTTCTCGTTTATGCATAAGTAATTTACGCTTCCTTTTGGGGCCAACATTGAATATATTACCAAAGGCGTAAGGAGAAATATGCATATTCATTATATAAAGTTCATTATTTTCAAATTGAGCGAAACTTTCCCGTAAGCTAACTTTGCCTTCTCTTAAAGATTTCACTTCTGTTCCTTTTAGGACCAACCCTACTTCGTAAGTATCTAATATATGATAATCATGTCGTGCTTTTCTGTTTATAGCTACATTTTTTACTTCATCTTTATTGGCAAAGCTCATAATTTTTCCTCATCTTGCAGTTAAATTATAGCATAAATGAGGGGAATTTTCAATAAAAAAGAAGCTAGGATCCTTATTCATATCTCGTATCTCGTGAATCGTATCTCGCATTCTTGCGTATAGCGTACAGCGTTTAGCGGATAGGATATAGCGAAAAACAAAAAGTGCAAAACAAAAAACTGAGAAAATAATTATTCATTAATAGACAGGCGAGACACCTGTCCTACGAGCAGATACAAGGTCTGCACCTACGACTTATGAACTATCACCCAATTTTACTGGAGGACTGGTAAACCCAAAAAATCGGTAAATTTGAGAATTGGTCAATCGGCAAATTTCCTAATATTCTATATACTTTCTCTTAATTTGCTTGCTTTTCGAAATTCTTCTTTTAAACTGTTGGGATCATTTTTGAGTTTATCTTCTATTACTTCAAGATAATTTCTAAATTCCTGAATCATTTCCAAAATATTTTCTTGATTAGTATCACAGATATCTTCCCATATCTTATAAGGACTGGAAGCAATCCGGGTCATATCTTTAAATCCCTCTCCGACGGCTTTAAAATAATTATTGTTATTTTCTTTTTGGACTAACTCACTTACCATATTTATCAGAGAAATTGCCATAATCTGAGGTAGATGGCTCACTGCACCAACAATTCTGTCGTGCTCGAGAGAGTCTAATATTAATCTTTTTGCGCCTATCATCTTGATTAATGAAGATATCTTTTCTATTGCTATTAAATTACTTTTTTTAGTAGGAGTTAGGATATAGGTTTTATCCTGAAAGAGATGAGGATTTGCTGACTTTATACCATATTCTTCTGAACCTGCCATAGGATGGCCACCAATAAAGAATATATCTTTAGACAATACTTTATCGGCTCTCTCTACAATTTGCCTTTTAGTGCTCCCGGTATCAGTTACCAGACATCCTTTTTTAAGAAAAGAATTAATTTGGGCCAATAAATTTAAAATTGTTTTTACTGGTGTAGCAATAATTACTATATCAGCTTCTTTTATTCCTTCTTCGATATTAACTGTTCCCTCACCAATAGCCCCTCGAGCAATTGCTTTTTCGATTATTTTTTGTTTATCTATTCCTACAATTTTAAAATTCGGTTTCTTTTTTTTAAGAGCTAATCCGAGTGAGCCGCCGATTAAACCTACACCAATGATAGTTATTTTTTTAAAGTCGCTTTCCTCTTCCATTTTGTTTTTCTCCTTTCTGCAATCAGCCTGCTGGTTAATTGCGTAATAAGTAATAAGTAATGAGTAATTAACGATTTAGCAATTGTCCGATTTTCAACAAATCCCCCTAACCCTGACCCTCTCCCTCCGGGAGGAGAGGAGAAAACAGGAATAACAGAGAGAATATGCGGGTTCGATGAATCGAGCCCCTTTGATATAGAGATTGCTTCCCTGATTCCGCTGAGGTAGGCTTGCTCCGCTTCTTGCAATGACAAAGCAGGGAATAGATTCCCTCTTTCGAGGGAATAACAAATATATTAGTTGATCAATCTATTTATTTATTTCACTACTTCTTTTTTCAAAAAATCTTGAAGAGCATGGATAGCGAGAATATAACTCTGGTAACCAAACCCGGCAATCTGGCCTATACACGCAGAAGCAGTTACTGATTTCCCCCGAAAATCTTCTCGAGAAAATATATTAGAAAGATGAACTTCAACTACCGGGATAGAACAGTCTCTTAGGGCATCGGCAATAGCATAACTGTAATGAGTATAAGCCGCTGGATTGATAACTAAACCATTTAGCCTTGAAGCGTTCTGCTGAATAAATTTAATAATTTCCCCCTCGAAATTGGACTGAATTATGATTAGTTCAATACCTTCCTTCTCGGCAAAAGATTTTATTTTACAGTTCATTTCTTCTAAAGTTAAATTTCCGTAAATTTTCTCATCTCTTTTTCCCAGCATATTCAAATTTGGTCCATTGATTATTCCTATCTTTAACATAATCCCCACTCCTTTTTAAATTCTTCTAAAGCTTTTATTGTTTCTTTTTTAGTTATATCTTTAATTAAACTAACTTTGCCCATATCCTCTGGTAGAATGAATGTTATTTTACCCTGATAGTTTTTTTTATCTAAAGTCAAAGTTTCCCAGAATTGATTGTAGTCTAAATTTTTAATATGTTTAAACATAGATTCCCGCTTTCGCGGGAATGACAGAGAAGAAGGCGGGGATGACATATTGAGTTGTTCCCCGGGTTTGGATTCCTGATTTCGTAAGAATGATAATATTCGTTTAATTTTCCCCTCAAACTCTTCTGAACACATCCCTCTATTGCGAGCTATTTTAGTTTCGATTAACATACCTAAGGCCACTGCTTCACCATGATTTAAATCCTGATATCCTGCCCTTACTTCCAGGGCATGGCCAATACTATGGCCAAAGTTTAGTATTTTACGTAGTCTGCTTTCCCAGGGATCTTTCAAAACTATGTCCGCTTTTAAAGGAATAGCTTCTTTAACAACTTCACATAGTAGGTCTTTATGTTTTTTTAATAATTGATCAATATTTTTTTCTAACCATTTAAAGAAAACCGGAGATTTGATAACTGCTATTTTTATAGCCTCTATCATTCCATTTTTTATATCTTTATCTGATAAAGTCTGCAGAACCTCAGGGTCGGTGTAAACTGCCTTTGGCTGATAGAAGCTCCCGATTATATTTTTAGCTAAAGGATGATCAACCGCTACTTTCCCCCCGATACTGCTATCTACTTGAGCCAAAAGAGTGGTGGGAATATGCACCAAAGGCAGGCCTCTCATATAGGTAGCAGCAACAAATCCGGTTAAATCTCCTATAACTCCTCCACCTAAAGCTATAAGGGTAGTAGTTCGGTCTGCTTTCCTTTTTAATAATTCATCATAGAGATATTTTGTCGTAGATAGGGTTTTATATTTCTCGCCATCGGGCACTTCTATTAAATCAGAGTTAAACCCATCCTTTCTCAAAGCGGATAAAAGTTTAGCTCCGTACAGGTTGTTTACTAAAGAATTGGTAATTATAATAACCCTCTTATTCTCTATTGCCTTAGATAAATGCTCGCCTGAATTATTAAGAATTCCCTTTTCGATGCAAATCTTATATTCTTTATCTTCCGTAATTTTTACTGTAATCTCTTTCACCTTCACTTACTCACCTCTCTAACTTTAAAAGATTTATTATCTTATCCACGACTTCCCGAGTTGTAAGATTAGTGGTATCAATCTTCCACTTGATATTATCATATATTTTCTTTCTTTCTTCTAAAAGGCGATTGATCTCACTTAAGATGTTTTCCTCTTTTAAAAGGGGTCGATTATTCTTTTTTTTTACCCTATTATAGATAGTCTGGGAATCAGCATAAAGACAGATTATTTGTCCTTTCTGGTTTAGTATCCTGGTATTATCCGAAGAAAGCAGAGTTCCCCCGCCGGTCGCAATCACCATATTTTCTTCTTTAGATAATTCTTTTACTAATTTATTCTCTTGTGCCCGAAAATACTTTTCTCCGTATCTGGCAAAAATATCTGCTATGCTCGTTCCCTGGCGTTCTTTGATTATCCGGTCCATATCTATAAATTCCCTTTTTAATTTTCGAGCTAATTCCTTTGCTACTACACTCTTACCAGTCCCCATAAATCCGGTAATAACAATATTTTTTCTCATTTCTTCCGGAGTAACTCCTTATAATTTTCATAATTTTCTTTAATTTCGGCTAATGAATCCCCGCCAAACTTTTCCAGAAAAGCAGCTGCTATCTCCCAGGCTGCTACCGCCTCTCCCACTACACTGGCAGCAGGAACTACACATATATCAGACCTTTGGTAGATTGCTTTTGTCTCCTTTTTAGTGGTAAAATCAATAGAACAAAGGGGATTAATCAAGGTAGGTATTGGTTTAAGATAAGCTCTAATTATCACCTCTTCTCCATTGGCAACTCCACCTTCTATGCCGCCAGCTCGATTAGTCTTTCGGTAATATCGAGAAGAATTATTATTTGGCTTATCTTGGATAAAAATTTCATCATGGACATCTGAACCTTTTTTCTCCGAGTCCTCTATTCCTTCGCCTATTTCTACTGCCTTTACCCCTGGTATACTCATAAAAGCTGAAGCTAATTGAGCATCCAGACGCCTATCCCACTGAACATAACTTCCCAAACCGATAGGAACACCGGAAATTACCACCTCAAATGCCCCGCCTAAAGTATCTCCTTTCTCCCGAGCTCGATCAATTTCTCTGCACATTCCAATTGATGCAATTCCATCTACGCAATATACTGGTGATTTGTTAATCTCAGTTTTAATCCTTGGATTAAAAGAAGTAATCCTCCGGGCTTTAACCTGACCAATCCTTAATACATAACTGTAAATTTCTATATTGAATTCTTCTAAGAGGGAGCTTGCAACCGAGCCGATAGCTACCCTCATGGCAGTTTGTCGAGCACTTGCTCTTTCTAAAACTTTCCTTACATCTTTAAATCCATATTTTATCGCACCGGCAAAATCCGCGTGCCCTGGTCGGCAAATAGTCAAAGGAGGATATTCCTTTTCCTGCCAATTCTCCCAGTCTTTATTTTTTACCATTAAGCCGAGGGGACTTCCTATGGTCTTTCCTTCTACCAATCCGGATAATATCTCAACTCGATCCCGTTCAATCTTCATCCTCTCTCCTCTGCCATACCCCCCTTGACGTCTCTTCAGATTAAGATTGATCTTTTCTTTTTTTAAGCAAAGACCTGCCGGCAATCCCTCTATTATTCCCAACAAACATTTTCCGTGAGATTCTCCCGCATCAAGAAATCTTAACATTTTGTATTTTCTCCCTTCTCTTTGACTTTCAAGCAATCTAAGCAATTCTTTTAATCATTTCTAATACTTCTTTCCCTTCTGGCTTAAGGCCAGTCCAAAGATAAAAACTCTCTATGCCCTGATAAACCAACATCGACAATCCGTTAGTTATATTTGCTCCTGCCCTCTCAGCCTGTCTAAGAAAAAGAGTCTTAGCCGGGTGATAGATAAGATCATAAACTAAGAGATTAGAATGAAATAATTTCTCATCAGGCAAAGGAGTATTGTCGATCTGGGGTGCCATTCCCAAAGAAGTGGTATTAATTAAAAGATGAGCCTTCTCTATTTTATCTTTTAAATCCTCTTTTTCTAAAGGAAATACACTAGTACAGCTTTTTGGGAAAAAGGACGAAAGATTTTGTTTAATCTTTTTAGCTTTTTCTAAAGTCCGATTAAAGATACATATTTCTTCTATCCCTTCCTCCAAGAGAGCGTAAACTACTGCTCGAGCAGCCCCTCCTGCTCCTAAAATAACTGCTTTCTCCCCTTTTATAGCAAATTTTCCATCTTCCTGTAGGCTTTTTTTAAAACCAATTACATCAGTATTATAACCGGTGAGAAATCCTTTATCATTAACAATAGTGTTTACCGCTCCGATTCTCCGAGCAGATTCTTCCACTTCGTCTAAAAATTCAATTACCTTTTCTTTGTAAGGGAAAGTGATATTTACTCCTCTTATATTCAGGGCTTTTATCCCTTGGATAGCTTTACCTAAATTAGTTTTTGCTACTTGAAAAGGTAGATAACAAAAGTTTAAAGAATGTTTTAGTATTATTTGGTTGTGGAAAAGTGGGGAAAGACTATTTTCTATATTTTTACCGATTACCCCGATTATTTTGGTCTTTCCGTTTATATCTTTTTTCATTTACACCTACACCCTCACTTTAATTCTTTACAGAGATTGCTTCACTACGTTTACAATGACAGATTAAAAATTAATCAAATTTTGTAAAGTCTTTTCAAATCCAGGAAAGGATATATCTATACATTCTGAATTTTTTATAACCGTTTTTCCTTCAGCTAATAGAGCAGCGACTGCTAAGGACATAGCAATTCGATGATCATTGTAACTTTCACAGACTGCTCCCTGCAATCTAATGGGACCATTTACCGCAAAACCATCTTCTCTTTCCTCAATATCTGCTCCCATTTTCTTCAATTCGCTGACAATAGCTTTTATCCGATCAGTCTCTTTTGCCCTTAATTCTCTTGCCCCACTTACTACCGTTTTACCCTGTGCCTGAGTTGCCACCACCGCAATAAGAGGTAACTCATCGATTAAAAAAGGCACGTTTTCTTTCTTAATCTCTACTCCCTTTGGTTTTGAATATTCTATCATTAAATCAGCTTGAGGTTCATTTGATTTTATCTGGTAATTTAAAATATCGATCTTTGTCCCCATTTTTTTTAATATTTCAATTATTCCGGTCCTGGTAGGATTAACCCCTACCTGCTTAATTATAATTTGTGAGTCTCTTAATATACTGGCAGCTGCTATGAAATAAGCAGCAGAAGAAATATCACCGGGTATGAAAATCTCGGTGCTTTTTAATTCTTTTCCTCCCTTTATTTTAATTTCAGGAGGAAAAATCTTTATATCTGCCCGCATAATCTCTAACATCCTCTCGGTATGGTCCCTGGTGGACAGAGGTTCTCTAATAACTGTCTCACCAGTTGTATAAAGACCAGCCAACAGAAGGGCTGATTTCACCTGAGCACTGGCTACAGGTAAGGTATATTGGAAAGGATTGAGTTTACTTCCTTTTATACTTAAAGATGCAAAATGGCCATCTTCCCTCCCCCAAATATCTGCCCCCATTAACCGAAGAGGTTGGACTACTCTTTTCATAGGTCTTTTTCTGATTGAATTATCTCCATTTAAAACAGAATAAAAATTCTGTCCACTAAGCAATCCAGTTAAAAGACGGATGGTCGTCCCTGAGTTCCCCACGTCGAGTATATCATTCGGTTCTTGCAATCCATATAATCCTTTTCCTTTTATATTGACAGAATTATCTTCGTCTAACTCTATTTTCACTCCTAAGGCTTGCATGCATCCTAAAGTTCTTAGACAATCTAAGGAATTTAATAAATTGTATACTCGGGTTTCTCCCTGAGCAATAGACCCTAAAATCAGAGAGCGATGAGAGATTGATTTATCTCCCGGGACAAATATATTTCCTTTTAATTTATTAACTTTTTCTAAAACAAGTTCCACTTAATTTTTCATCCTCTCTAATTCATATTCAGCAGATGTGCTTAATTCTCGGCCTACCGCCTGAACTATAGGGCTCAATTCTTTCATCAATTGGCTAAAAGTATCAAATCTTAAAGTTTGGGCCCCATCACTAAGCATTCCTCTTTTTAATAATATTGGTTTTTTAGTTTTACCCAATTCTTTTAGCAATACAAAATTCTGCATATTACGAGCGCCTACTTGAAATATATCGGTATATTTACCTACTAGCTCTATCTGGTTAACCGACATCACTTCAGTTACAACTGCTAAACCTGTCTCTTTCCCGACCTGAGCTAATAATTTTAAACCTTCTTCCCCTAATCCCTGAAAGCTGTAAGGAGAAGTCCGAGGTTTAAAAGCTCCTCCTCTTAATATCTTTGCTCCAGCAGCTTTCACTTGTTGAGCTGTTTCAAATATCTGTTTCTCATTTTCTACCACACATGGTCCGGCCATTACTATTACTTCTTTTCCTCCAATAGTTATATCTTTTACTTTAATGATAGTATTAAAATCCTTGAATTCCCTGCTGGCCAATTTGTAAGGTTTTATAATACGAATAATTTCTTCCACACCATTATAAGCATAAAAAGGAACAGAAGCTAAATTTTCTACATCTCCGATTACTCCTAAAACAATTCGTCTTTCCCCTCTAATGATATGTACCTCGTGTCCCATTTCATTCAATTTCTTTACTATTTTTTCTACATCAGCATCATCAGTTTTGCCATTCATCACAATAATCACTTGAATTCACCCTCCTTTTGGTCTGAAGTTTCTTTAAATAAATCTTTTCTTAATATTTTTGATCCCCTTAAATACGTGTTAAGGGACGGTTCTTTGACACGATTTTCTCTTATAAAATAAAAAAAGCCATAGGAATTTAAAAAACCTATGACTTTTATTTATACATAAATATATTATATAAAGATATCATAGGCATAAAACCGATGTCTATGCCTATAATATCTTATTTTAAACCTCTAAGATGTTAGGGCATAAACATCGGTGGTAAAATAGAAGGAAAAATAATTAAAGGAATTTATTAATTTAGTAAATTCTCTTTTTGAAACCACCTTATCTACTCCTTAACATTTTTCAAAATATTAGCATATCCTTCTGTTTCTGTCAAATTTTACTTGTACTTGCCTCCCTTTACGTCTTTGCATAGGGGATGACAAAGAAAATAGCTGTCCCTATTTTATACTATTTTATACTAAAATGTTATACTTTAAAAAGTGAATTATACAATCCAGTATGAATCCAAGGCAATTATCAGTTATCGATTAATACATTGTTATTTATTACTAATATAAAAGAGAAA
>NMQN01000107.1 GCA_003575245.1 Candidatus Atribacteria bacterium 1244-E10-H5-B2
AGGGACTTAATAAGTGAGAGGACCAGGGCAGTATTAAATTACAAAATAGAGAAAGGGGAATATGTCGGGAGTCCGGCTCTCGGATATAATGCCAACCTCGGAGAGAGTAAATTTTTAGAGGTAGACAAAAGAGAACAGGATACGCTTAAGAGGATCCACTATCTAAAGAGATATCAAAAAATGAGTATGGGAGCAATTGCCAGGGAATTAAATCAGAACGGGGTCCCTACTAAAAGAGGTGGCCGGTGGTATCCGGGAACAATAAAGCTAATATTGGACAGGGGAGCGTCAAAGTTTAAGGTTGAAGAATTAAACAGAAACAGAGAATAATCTTTAGTTTAATTAAACTTTCAGTAGATTTCGTATATAAACCGCTCCCTTTATATATGAAATCAGGAAAAAATTAAACAGAGAGGAATATTGTTTAATCAATTAGTCAGGATAATCAAAGGGAAAAGGGGTTTTGATTATGTTTGAAATAGTAACCGCTAAAGAGATTCAAAATATTAAGGAAAGATTAGAACAAGAGAAAAAGGCCAGGCACGTATTACCCGGCAGGTATGATGAGCTCAGGACGCTTATCAATTTTCTTTCTACCTGGCTGGATTGGCAAAAATACCGGAGAAAAGAATATCACCGGAAAGAGGAAAATCAATTAGAGGATATCCTGAAACGTATCGAAGCCGGTAAAGAGGATTGCTATAATTGTGAGAATCTAACGAAATTTAGCAGAAAGGAATTAAGAGAAAGTATTACCGAATGGAAAAGGGCCAGGGCTTTCGGTCTATTTAAAAATTTAGCAGATACAAATCCTTATATCGCAAGGTGTAAGATTCAGGGTCCTATGACAGAATTAGGTATTTTAAGACTTCACAATAATTGCAAAGAAAAAACCCTAAAACTGCAAAAACCCGATAATTTTTTTAGAAAAGCTTGATTTTTTAAATTCATATGGTATAATATTAAAAAAGAAAGGGGTTTCCGTAATATGGAAATAACGATAAGCAAAAAAGAAAGAATAAAATCTATAGATAAAGTTTTAGATTTATTAGAATTTCTTTCTGTTAATGAGCAAGAAATAGGAATTGCTGAAATAAGTAAAAAATTAAATATGGGTCTGAGTACAACGCACAGGATATTAACTACTCTTAAATCCCGAGGTTATATTAATCAAAATGGGCAAACAGCGAAGTATAGATTAGGAATTAAATTATTTGAACTTGGTTGTGCAGTTCAAAATACAGTACAGTTAGTAGAAATAGCAAAACTTTATCTTAGACAATTATCCAAAATTACTAACGAGACTGCTAATATAGCGGTTTTAGAGGATAAAGAAGTTATATATCTTGCTACAATTAAAAGTCAAGAAATTTTAAGGACAGAGATTAGACCGGGAACAAGGACCCCAGCCCATTGTACTGCTTTAGGAAAGGTTTTATTAGCTTTCCTTTCTGACAGGGAATTTAAAAATTTATATAAAAGTAATGAGCCAATAATTTCCCTTACTCCCAAATCTATATCTTCATTAGAGGAACTAAAAAAGAATTTAAAAAAAGTTAAAGAACAAGGTTATGCGGTTGATAGAGAAGAATATAAAATTGGCATTAATTGCATAGGCGCCCCCATATTTGGTAGAAATGGAGCCATAGCTGCTATTAGTATTACCGGCCCCGCATCACGTTTTACTATAGATGAGATGGAAAAAGTTAAGGGAAAACTAATGGCTATGTCGAAAGAAATTTCTAATCAGCTTTAGATAATATAATAAAAATAGAAAGGAAGGACTAAAAAATGGCTAAAAAGAAAACCCGTTTAGATTTTATGGAAATGAAAAAGAAAGGAGAACAAGTAGCTTGGGTGACTGCATACGATTTTCCCACTGCATCCTTTGTTGAGCAAGCCGATATGGATATGATCTTAGTCGGTGATTCACTGGGGATGGTAGTATTAGGTTATCAAGGTACAGTCCCGGTTACCATGGAAGACTGCATCTCTCATTGCCAGGCAGTTCGGCGAGGAGCACCAAATACCTTCTGTATTGGAGATATGCCTTTTCTGTCTTATCAGGTCTCTGACCAAGAAGCAATTAGAAATGCAGGACGTTTTCTCAAAGAGGCAGATATGGATGCCGTAAAATTAGAAGGGGGAATAAGAGTCTGCAGTAAGATAAAGGCTATATCTGATGCCGGAATCTTGGTAATGGGTCACATCGGTTTAACCCCTCAGAGTTCAGGCCAGTTAGGTGGCTTTAAAGCACAGGGTAGAGATGCAGCCAGTGCCCGAGAGTTAATCAAAGATGCCTTAGCTATCCAGGAAGCAAGGGGTTATGCTCTTTTGTTGGAGGCAGTTCCTCCGGAACTTACCGTATTTATTACTAAAAAATTATCTATACCCGTCTACTCTATTGGGGCAGGAGGACCCTGTGATGGCCAGTTATTAATCTGTGGTGACATGTTGGGCCTATTCCAAGCCTTTACTCCTAAATTTGTTAAGAAATATGCTAATGTTGCCGAGATAGAGACCAATGCTTTTAAGGAATATATTGAGGAAGTAAAGACCGGTGCCTTTCCTACTGATGATCATTCCTATCATATTAAAAAAGGCAAAGAAGAAGAGTTTTATAAGATGTTAAAAGAATTTGAATAGTATATAGTTTGTAGATAATAAATTAAAGTGAATTTTTATATTTTAATAGTAAGGAGTATATAAAATGACGAGAACAATAAAGGAAATTAGAGAATTTATGGAAGGAATGGGAATTCCCGGAAGAGACTTGGGAGAACTTCCTCCGTCAAATAAGACTTTTCCAGATGGCACACAATGGAGAATAGAAATTTCAGGGGTTGAACATCCATCAACTATGGAGGCTATGATTGATGAGGCAAGAAAAAGGAACGTAATAATCCATAGAGCAATAATAACTGTGTCAGGCTCAACTTTAAGCGATTTTGGTGAATTAAAAGCTATGGCTCAAATGGGAAAGGATGAAAAAATAGAAGTTATTACCACTATGGGTCCACGTAAAGGTTGGGATGTAGGAGCAAGAGCGCCGGGTTTTTTCGAAGGTGCTATGGTGGGATTTAGGTTGAGAGGTTCTGATAATATTTCCTATTGGCTTGCAGATATGATGAGAAATATTGAAGCCGGGCTCAGGGGATTTCTGGTACTTGATGAGGGAATACTATCTATTGTGACTAGTATGCGTGAAAAGGGTTTTATACCCAAGGATGTAGTTTTTAAATGGTCTGCATTTGGAGGATACTGTAGTGCTGCCGGAGCTAAAGTCATTGAAAAAATGGGGGCAAATTCGCTAAATCCTACATCAGATGTTTCGCTCCCAATTTTGGCAGGGATGCGAAAAGCAGTTGATATGCCTCTTGATATTTATATGTTCATAACAGATGCAGAAGGGGGAATGTGTAGAATCTATGAAGCCCCGGAAGTCGCAAGAGTCACCTCGCCATGTTATTTTAAAATTGAACCGGGAACTAGCCAAAATGATATTTATAAACCCTGGGTAAAAGAAAGTTGGCATGCAGAATTTATGAGAGAGAAAGTAAAAGAAGCAGCCATTTTCCAAGAAATTATGGAAAGACATGCTCCTCAATTAAAATTATCTAAGAAAGGCCCTTCTGATTTGGTTCTCCCGGTTTATAAATAAGCCAATGGAACAAGCAATAATAGGAGGAAATAAATAATGAAAAACGATCCCTTTGAAACAGCTTTAAATACCTTGCTCACTGCAGGGAAAATTGCCGGACTAGAGCCCAACGCCATTAAACTTCTTAGTCAACCTAAACGTATTTTTGAATTTACTATTCCTATGAAAATGGATAACGGTGAATTTAAAATATTTAATGCTTTTAGAGTACATTATAATGACGCCTTAGGAGAAATTAAAGACGGGACAAGATTTGTACTTAATTTAGATTTAAATACAGTAAAAGCCTTAGGATTTTGGATGACTATCAAACATGCTGTTTCTGGTATTCCTGCTGGTGGAGGGAAAGGTGGGATTAGAGTTGACCCCGAAAAATTGAGTGAATGGGAATTAGAGCGCCTTGTTCGTGCTTTTATACGCAAGTTACCAATGAAAGGAGCTTGGGTTGATGTACCAGGTGCCGATATTGGGACTAGTGCGAAGACACAGGCATGGATGCTTGACGAGTATGAAGAAATAGTAGGATTCCATAGTCCAGCAGCAGTTAATGACAAACCTGCCGAAGTTAATGGTACTTTAGGTAGTATGGAGGCAACTGGAACTGGTGCATTTTTTGTTACTATGGAAGCAGTTAGAGATTTAGAATTGCCTAAGGGAATATCAATAGCTGTTCAGGGATTCGGAGATGTAGGACGTACTATTACAAGGTTACTTTATAATGAAGGTTTTAAAGTTGTAGCAATTAGTGATATTAAGGGTGGAATTTATTCAAAAGAAGGTCTTAATATAGAAAAACTTGTGAAACATGTTGAAGATACTGGATTTGTTGCAAACTTTCCAGAGACAGTAGCAATAACTAACGAAGAGTTATTAGAAACGAATTGTGATATTTTGATACCTGCTGCGGTACAAAGTGTTATTACTGATAAAAATGCAGATAAAGTTAAAGCAAAATTAATTATTGAAGGAGCAAATGGTCCAACTACAACGAAAGCTGAAAAGATACTTGAAGATAATGAAGTTACAATTATTCCTGATGTATTAGCTAACTGTGGAGGTGCTATTGTATGTAGTTTTGAACGCACCCAAGGATTAACCGATACCTATTGGGATTTAGAAACGGTTAATAAAAAGCTTAAAAAAAGAATTTTAAAAGCCTATAAAGAAACTACTGTAACCGCAAAAGAAAAAAATACTTCTCTTAGAAATGCTGCTTGGATGAATGCGTTAATTAAAATAAGCAAGGCAATGAAAGCCAGGGGTTGGATATAAAATATTTTTACCAAAACTTGATATTTTGATTACTGGAGAAGAAGAAATAAGGAAAAAGAAAAAGGTAGGTGATGGAAAGATAAAAAACTCTCTCAAAAGCACGTAAAATATTTATATAAAAAAAGGGGTGGTTCATTTTATAAAAAATAGTATATCAAATAAAATATCGAATTAATTGTTTAGTATTATTAAAAATATTTAAAAGGAGGAAAAAAGATGTTTGGATTTTGGTCAATTATTCCGCCAATTGTTGCAGTTGGTTTGGCTATATGGACAAAACGTGTTATTTTTTCCCTATTTATAAGTATTTGGGTAGGAGGCTTAATTTTCACCGGAGGAAACCCGTTAGCTGCAATAGCTACTTCATTTGATTGGATAAAAGATGTTATGACTGATTCATGGAATGCCAGATTCTTGGTTTTAACTATGCTTTTAGGATCTGGTGCTGCTTTTATGTTCAAAACAGGAGGAACATATGCCCTTACTAGGGTGCTTGAAAAGAGACTTACTACAGGAAAAAGATCCCAGCTTTTGGCATGGGTATTAGGCATTGTAGTCTTTTTTAATGATTATGCGAATTCAGTTATCGTAGGCAATGCCACCCGAGACATAAATGCAAAATATAAAGTTTCTAGAGAAAAATTATCCTATATATTAGATTCAACTGCAGCTCCCATGGCTACATTTGGCCCGATATCAGACTGGATTGGGTATCAAGTAGGGTTAATAGGTGCTGCCTTTGTTGCATTAAAAATAGTAGATGTAAAAGCTTATTTTGTTTTCTTACAGTCTATACCCTGGAATTTTTATTGCATACTTTCCTTAATAGCTGTTCCTATGTTGATATTGGGAAAAGATTTTGGGCCAATGGCAGATGCTGAACTAAGAGCCAGAAAGACAGGCCAACTTGTTCCAGAAGGCAGTACCCCATTATCTTCTATAGAATCAGATTTAGGAGAAGTTACAGATGCTGAAAAGGCAAGTATATGGAACTTTGTTTTACCCCTGTTTACTTTAATCGGTGTAGGCATCTGGGCAATATGGTATACCGGGGGAGGGGGAACCGGAAAGAGCATTATGGATGCATTAGCTGATACAGAAGTTGATATCGCTCTGACTTGGGCTGCTTTTGCTATGACTGTAGTAGGGCTAATTTTAGCTTTAATTCATAGAATGTCTTTAGAAGAATGTGAAAAAACCGTTTTAGGCGGATTTAAAACCATGTTGCCAGCAGTTTTAATCATGGTTTTAGCTTGGTCTATAGGTAGCGTTTGTAGCTCTCTAGGTACTGCAGATTTTGTAGTTAATGCAACTAAGGGCTGGATGAGTGCGGCTCTATTACCTTTCTTAATTTTCATAATCTGTATGTTTATATCTTTTGCTACCGGTACTTCATGGGGAACCATGGCAATCATTACTCCTATAGGAGTTCCCTTGGCTTACTCAATTGGCGGTATTCCGTTAGTTGCAATTGCTATTGGTTCTATTTTTGCCGGAGCAATATTCGGAGACCATTGTTCGCCTATCTCAGATACTACGGTTATGTCTTCAATATTTGCTGAATCTGACCACATTGCCCACGTCACTACCCAGATACCTTATGCTATGGTAGTAGCAGGTATCTCTGCGGTATTGTATTTAATATCTCCGATGATTAAGAATGCATTCGTTTTACTTGCTGTGGGAATTGTAGCTCAATTCTTTATATTACGATATCTGGGCAATTTGTATCAGTCCAAGTTAAGCAAAGAAGATAGATTATTATTAGAACAGTAAGATAATTAGTATTAATAGAATTGATATAAATATAATGAAAATTATATGTTAACTTAAACAAGATAAGATATCACATGTCATTAATGTGATATCTTATCTTTTAATTAAACCTAACTGTGTTTTATTTTAATAGAATAAAAAGGGATAATTTATATGTCATTATACCGGACGTGGTTGGAAATAGAAAAATCATCAATTAAGAATAATGTAAAAAATATTAAAGCAAAAATTCCGACAAACAAACAGTTTTTAGGAGTAATTAAAGGTAATGGATGGGGTTGTGGAACTGTCCCCTATGCTAATTGCTTAATTGAAGCTGGGGTAGATTGGTTTGGGGTAACAAATATAGAAGATGCACTCTTGCTGCGGGCGGAAAAGATAAATTTGTCTATATTGCTATTATGTGAAATTCCGAGTGGACGGATTAAAGAAGCACTCAAAAATAAATTGCGATTAACTGTTTGCACAAAAGAATTTGCTGAACAATTATCAGAAGAAGCGGTAAAAATAGGCCTTAAAGCAGATGTACATATTAAAATTAACACAGGTTTAAATAGAATTGGTGTTTCCCCAAATATGGTACTTGTTTTTTTAAAGTATATTTCTAAACTGCCAAATTTATATTTGGAAGGAGCATTTAGCCATTTTTCATGTGCTGAACAAATCGGCAATAAAGAAACGAAGCAACAATTAAAAATATTTAAGGAACAAATAAAAAAAGCTAAACAAGTTGGTATTAATTTTAATATTTTACACATTGCTAATACTGCTGCTACTTTAAGTTTACCTGAAACCCATTTAGATATGGTAAGAATTGGAATGGGCATAGCTGGTCTTTATCCCAGTAATGATTTTAAAAAAATTATAAAACTGTATTTTCCGTTAACTTGGAAAACTCAAATTTCTTATCTACGATATGTAATGCAGGGTGAAACTGTAGGGTATTGTGGCCGCTATAAATGTGAATTAAAAACAAATATTGTAACCATTCCAATTGGTTATGCCGATGGCTTGAGTAAAAAATTTGAAGACAAAGGTTTCGTTCTTATTAGAGGCGAACCATTTAGAATTATAGCAGTATGTATGGACCAGGCAATGATTGATTTGCAAGGAACTCAAAATGGTTTAAAGATAGGTGAAGAAGTAGTAATTCTGGGTAAACAGCAAAGGACATATCTTGATCTGGAATTAACTGCCAAACAGATAGAAACTTGTGCAGAAGAGTTGATTTGTCAAATTAACCCGAGGATACCTAGAATTTTTGTAGATTAAAGTTTTAGATTGTAACAATAAAAAAATTAGTCAGAGTAGATAACCTGCGTTAAGTGTTAGAGAATGGGACGTTGTCTCTAAACGAAAGGATCAAAGTTTTTTATAGGGAAATTATTTAATCCTGCGGTAGGTTATCGCGTCCGCTGCTACATCAAAAAAACAACTTTTGCAAAGACTCTTCTTGATGTAGCAGATATAAAGCTATATCAAGGAGGGAAAATGAAATGAAAATATCGTCCTATAAAATTACCACTATGGGTCTTCTAATTGCTTTAAGTATAATTTTATCTCGGGTGGCCAGTCTACGTATTGCTATTGGAGGAGTAGAGGGAATCAGAATCGGTCTGGGGGGATTGCCTATAATTTTAGGAGGTATCCTGTTTGGTCCTTTATCCGGAGGCCTGGTTGGGGCAATTTCTGACCTGTTAGGCTATTTTATAAATCCCATAGGGGTTTATATGCCACACTTTACCCTAACTTCTGCCTTAACCGGGATAATCCCTGCTCTTGTTTTAAAGTTAAACCAGAAAAACGAGCCAAATGTTTTAGAGTTGGGTATTGCTATTGCAGTGGGGCAGACTATCACTTCTCTTATTTTGGTTCCTTATTTTTTACATATTTTATTTGGGCTTCCATGGGTAATTTTAATGCCACCAAGAATTATTGGCGTGCCTGTTAATATTTTTCTTTATACTGTAGCAATTAATTTACTTTTAAAGAGAAATATTTTAATTTTTAATCATAAGAGGATTTAAAAAATAACTAACATATCTGGCGAGGAAGAAAGGAAAATTTGTTTATTTTGAGGAACTTTAAAGAACCACCTTTCCATTCATGAACAGAGTTGGCAGTTTAAAAGAATTTTTTTAAAGAAAAAGGTGTTAGTTACATTTTAAAAGTGAACACTTTAAGGATCAAAAATATACTATTTTTTTACAATTATTTAGCTGTAAATAAATTATCAGTTAAAAGCTAAAACTGCACTAAATTAAGGTCAGAATTTTTAACTTTTTGCATACCTAAAAGTTCACCTTCATACCAGAATCTTATTTCTACTAAACCAGATTCTTTATCTGGGATAAGACGAAGTTGTATCCTTTCATGTAGTGGTGCACTAGGTACTTTTAATTCTAAATTATTTATAGAGACTTTACGGTAAGAATTTACCATTCTATCCGCATCAGGGAATACAAAAAAAATACAGGCTAATCAAAGAGGGAAGAAAAGAGGTAAAAACAATCTGTTTATTTTGGGAGAACCTGGGGGGACCCGGGTAATTTTTTTGCCTTTTTTTCATTTAACACAAGGATATCATGGTGATATAAAAGAATGGTATCAAAAAAATGCCTGTAAAATGAAACTCCATATAGATACAAAAGATTGGATTGAAGGGGAAGTATATGGAGAAAGGGAGGTAAAAGTAGGGGGATAATCTAATATGGGAGAATCAAAGGTGAGTAAAAAGACGATATTTCTGGGAATAATGAGGCGGTATTTAAAAATGCATATCAAAGTTAAATGCAAAAATTGCGACTGGGGAGGCCAAGCGATTGTGGGAAAGAAGGGCTATCCTCTTGATAATTATAAATGCCCCAAATGTGGCCGGAATATAGAAAGAGCCAGGGGAAGGTATGACTATCATAGCGAATCTGCTCAATTAAAATAAATAAGTAAGGAATAATCTTCCGGTGATCCGGACTTCTATCCAATTCCTTTGTCCGGATTGCCGTCCCCTGCCCTCTTGAATAAACGTTTTTTCAGAGGGGGCAGGGCTGTTTAATCTGATTGATACCTGAGCTACTTTTATCTGTTTTCTTATAATTATCTATTATTGTTGACAAATGTTGTTTATGGTGATAAAATTAGATAGAATAAAGATAAAGGGGGATTTATGATGTTGACTCTTAAAGAAGTAGCTCAAAGGCTGAACGTGCACGAAAATACGGTAAAAAACTTTATACGGGGTGGAAAGCTGACCGGTTATAAGCTTAACCGGGTCTGGAGAATCAAGGAGAAAGACCTGGAGAAATTTCTTAATCAAAGGAAGTGGAGAGAGAATGAAGAACTTAATCGAGACTGATCTATCCTTGGCGCTTCCGAATCTACAAGAGAAGGCCCGGGAAGTCTTTGACCTCTTGGATATCTCCGAGGGGACCAGGAGAGATTATGCCTATCGAATTTCCCTATTTCTGGCCTTTATTGCCCGGAATGGTTTTAACAAAAATAGCTTTCTGGAATTTAAGCGCAGTCTGAAAGATAGAGACGATCTGACGGTAGCCACCAAGAATAAGTATCTGGCCTCAGCCCGGGTATTCTTAAGGGAACTGACCCGCAATGGACTTATGCCCCTGGATATCACTTTAAACATCAAGGGTTTCAGGCAGAATAAGAAACACAAGAAGGAAGGTCTTTCCGAAGGAGAGATTGAAAAGATCAGGGATAAGATAAAGACCTTTCCCGATACTCCCACCAATATCAGGATCAAGGCCCTCTTCTGCCTGTTCACTTTACAGGGTTTAAGACAGATAGAGGTTATCCGGTTAAACCGGGAGGACCTAGACCTGGTAAACGGGATCGCTTATATCCAGGGTAAGGGGCAGGATGATAAGGAGATGATCTATCTCCACCCCCAGACAGTAAAGACCCTAAGACTCTATATCCGGATCTGTCGGGTAGGCTCGGGGGCCATGTTCAAGAGTTTGGGGAATAGGAAGAGTAACCGGTTATCCTCGAGGACCATCAAGCGGGATTTCGAGAGCCTGTTTTCCCAATTAGGAGTTAAGAAGAGTGTCCACGGCTTCCGCCATTATTTTGTCACCCACCTTTTAAAATCCTTTGAGGTCTCCACGGTGAGGAAATTCTCCCGGCACAAGTCCCTGGATATGCTGATCATCTATGATGATGAGGTCGATCTGGTGGCCAAAAAGGACAAGGTCTTTGATTGTTTTTCCGGGATGGAAGTAGTTTGAATGTCACATAATCGTAATTACACGACATTGGATTTAAAGGAGAATTTATTTATTTTTTAAAGCACTCTTGACATTGACTCTCGGGAGGATATAATGGAGATAGCTCTTTAGAATTGGTCCAGCTAAGGGCATTAACGGGGATAAAAAAACAGCCGTGATGTCCTTTTTTTTAGGTTAAAAGTAAAAGAGGAGTGGCGCGATTGTTTAGCACACTCCCCTTTAAAAAATTTTATAGCCTCTCCGCAATACTTTTCTTGTAGGCTACCTCCTAAAATGGGTGAGCCTTTTTCTTAGTAGGTTATACAGGCTAACACCCTATTTTTATATTAGGGGATTTTTGAACAGATGTCAAGCAGTTTATTGCAGGTGGTAGTAAATATCATTTTATTATGTTTTGTAAACCGGTGAAACAAATAGAACTAAATGATATTAGTAACTGAGTGGGTGTCGTTCGATCCCCACTTTCGCCTGGCTGGTAATTGGAAGGCTACATTTTCCTTTCGGTTACTTCTGATTACCGGCCAGGTAATAAATAACGGAAAGGAGAATATAAATATATGCAAAAAGAATTAACAAAATTTTTTAAGGCGATTTTTGGAGGAATTAAAGGATGTATTGACATCAGAACTTTTGTTCATACCAGAAATAAAGATAAAAAAACTATAACGCATCAAGTAAACCATTTGTTCAGACCAATAACAAAAAGTGGAGTGATAGATTTAATATCCTTGCTAAATAGTGAAAATTTCACTAAAAATAAAAATATTCACTTTGGAGTTGCGCCCAGGGTCATAAATACTGGAGGGCGACAAACCGGAGCTGAGAGCGATATAAAGGTGCTTCCTGTTCTTTGGTGTGACGCAGATTGCAAGAGAGAAAAACAACCCGAGTTGCCTACAAAAGAAGAAATGATGAAGAAGATAGAAAAGTTTGGAATCCCTCCAAGTATTATAGTAGATAGTGGATTAGGCTATCATTTTTACTGGTTGCTAAAAATTCCCATACTCATCAAAAACAATAAGATACTTTTGGAAACCAAAGGAATTTTGAAGGGATTGGCACTACAATTAGGGGGCGATATTGCTGGGCAAGATATCTCTCATTGTTTGCGGGTGCCGGGAACGAAGAATATAAAGCCGGAATGCCCATCGGGGCTACTAGTAAAGATTGTAAAATTTGAACCGGATCTAAAATATGAAGTTGAAAAATTTCAGAAATATAAGGTTAAGATAGAAGATACATCCAAGATGGATATAAATTTAAAAGACGTGAAAGTGCCGGCAAGATTTGAAGAATTATTAAAGAAAAATAAAAAATTGCAGGATACCTATTTAAAACGAAATAGACCGGACCTCTCCGACCAGACGGGTTCAGGCTACGATATGGCCTTAGCGAATTTTTTAATTCAAAAAAAATTCACTGATTCGGAAATTATAGCAATTATAAAGACTTCTAAAACTGGCACAGAAAAGAAGATAACCCCATCGTATCTGAAAATAACCATAGGCAAAGCGAGGGCCTTTGAGGAGAAAAGAAAAAAAGGAAGAAAGAAAAAAGA
>NMQN01000346.1 GCA_003575245.1 Candidatus Atribacteria bacterium 1244-E10-H5-B2
TAATTCAGAGCTTAAAGGATGGATTAAAATTACCGGAACAGGATTTGAAAAATATTACTAAATGTAAGAAAGAAAAAATAAGAGAAAAATTTAAATGCAATTAATCTTTTGATTTGTTAGTTAGTTAACTAGTTACCTAGTTAACTGGTTAAGAAAAAGAAAAAAGAAGTCAGAAGTCAGAAGATAGGTTAGTATCGGGTATTGAGTTAGTTGGTTACCTGGATAGCTAGTTCAATACTAATAATTTATTAACTAATTAACTAATTAACTAATTAACCAACTAACCAATCTATTTACTCTCTTCATCAACGTTCTAAATGGAAAGGGAGTTGTAATTATGTGTGATACTATAGTAGCTTTAGGTTCTGCTACCGAAGAAGGGTTTACTCTTTTTGGGAAGAATAGTGATCGAGAACCAGATGAAGCACAAAACATCCTTATATTTCCCCACAAAAAGCATAAACCAAAAGAAACTGTTCAATGTTCCTATTTGACTATCCCCCAGGTTTCAGAAACCGCCCGGGTATTACTCTGTCAGCCTTTCTGGATGTTTGGTGCAGAGATGGGAGCTAATGAATATGGGGTGGTTATCGGTAATGAAGCAATATTTACCAGAGAAAAGCCGAATAAGATAGGTCTAACCGGTATGGATTTAGTTCGCTTAGCCCTCGAAAGAAGCCGAACTGCCCGGCAGGCATTGGAAGTTATTATTGAATTATTGGAAAAGCATGGACAGGGAGGTAATTGCGGTTATCGGTTTAAATTAAAATATATGAATAGTTTTTTAATTATCGATAAGAAAGAGGCCTATGTATTAGAAACAGTGAAAACCTGGTGGGCCTGGAAAAAAATTAAGAAAATTTGGAGTATATCTAATATAATATCTTTACAGAAAGATTATGATTCTTGCTCTGAAGGATTGATGGATAATGCAATTAAAAAAGGTTACTGCAAAAAAAGAGAAGATTTTAATTTTCGAAAATGTTATTCCGCTAAATTTATGACCTGGGCCGCTAAGGGCGCGGAACGGGAGAAGCGTTCCCGAGCTTTGCTTTCACAGAGGAAGAAGAGATTGACTACTAAAGATTTTATAAATATTTTACGAGATCATGGGGATAATTCTCAGTGGACTCCTAACCGAGGTCCTGGTGCCACCTTATGCCTGCACGCAGCAAACAAGTTATTTCGCCGAACCCAAACAGTCTGTTCTCTGGTTGCAAAAACTGGTGAGGACGGGCAATTCTTTTATACTACCGGAGCTTCCAATCCCTGTATAAGTCCCTTTTTTCCCGTCTTTTCTTCCGATACCACTGTTCCTCGCGAGTATAGCGAGGGGAGTGAAAATTATAATTCAAAATCTTATTGGTGGGAAAGTGAACGTTTTCATCGAAAGGCTTTACTAAATTTTAATTCTGCGCAAGTTGAAATTCAGCCTTTAATAATTAATTATGAGGAAGAAATAATTTCTTCTATCGAAAACAGTTTAAGCACATTAAATCAAAAACAAATTAATAAATATTTTATCCGGGCCAGAGCCATAGTTGAAAATTGGAGTTCTAAATTAGATCGTCTTCCTTCGGTAAATTTGGGATGGAGTTTCAGCCGTTATTGGCGAGGATATAATAAACGGAATGGAATTATTTGAGTTTTAGTAGAATGATTAGTAAAATAGTTAATAAAATAAAAGGAGGAAAATTAAAGATGAAAAGGAATAAAGTTAAATGGTCGGTTATTTTATTAGTGGTAAGTGTAATTTTATTTTCAGCGATAGGTCAGGGTTTTTCTCAGAGTGTATCAGACATACTTAGAAAGGCAGAGAGTAATTATAAAAACTTTAATCAGGATTTTAAAGACATAGCTATAGTTTTTGATGCAAAGATATATACGCCTGAAGGAGAAATGCTTTCAGAGATGAAATTGTTTACCAAGGGAGAAAAATTCAGATCGGAAATTGTGATGCAAATTCCTGAAGCTGCTGGTATGCCTGAAGGGATGGGCAGTATATTGGTGGTTGTTATTTTCGATGGCCAGGATGCCTGGATGATATCACCCTTTATGGGAAAGAAAAAACTTACTAATGTGCAAGCAGAGGAGCAGATGTACTATCAAACGGGGATGAATTGGTGGAAATCTATATCAGATAAGGCAAAGTATATAGGAATAGAGAGGATTAACAATAGAGAATGTTATGTTCTTGAGATAGAGACAGGGGGAGCTTCTCTTTATAGTAGAATATGGGTGGATAAGAATAATCTATTTTTAGTTCAAACCGAAGGTAAAAATGATTCCGGACAAACAATACGTATGATATTTTCTGATTTTAGGAAAATTAAAAATAATTGGGAATTACCTTATAAAACTGAAGGGTTTATGGATGAAGGACAGATGATGACTATTCTTCTTAAATCTTTCGAAATAAATCAGGGACTTTCTGATGACCTGTTCGATGTGAATAAAGTAGAAGTATCAGGTCCAAATATTCAGGAGATGATGCAAAATCTGATGCAACAGGGTGAAAATAATTAGAAATTTTTTAAGTAAGCGGGGGTAGTTTCTAAGATATCTAAAAAATTTCTCAAAATTACAGGAGTGACGAATTGGAGGTTTTCAATGAAAATATTAGTAGTATTTTATTCGAGAAGTAGCAAGGGACCAATATATACAGAAAGTGAAAGAATTTATAAATAATTTAAAGGAAGAGATAGTAAAATAAAATGAAAGTAGCCGAAGAAGAATTTGAAGAATTAGTAACAGAGGCAATAAGCAGCTTGCCTAAAAAATTTAAAGAAAAGATGGAAAATATTGTTGTAGTAATTGATAGCTTGCCTTCTCAGGAACTTCTTAGGGAGATGAGGATTAAATCACCTTATGGCCTCTTAGGCCTTTACCGTGGGGTTCCTTATCCCAGAAGAGGTATCTGGTATAGAAATGTTATGCCCGATAAGATTATTATTTTTAAAAAACCCATAGAAGTTCGCTGTAGAAGCAAAGAAGATATAAAGGAATCTGTTAGAAGAGTTGTTATCCATGAGATTGGACATTATTTTGGTTTAGGAGAAGCAGATTTGCGAAAGATTGAAAGGGAGAAGTATACGAATTCTTAATATGATAGAACTTTCAAACAGATTAGAACAATTTATATTAGAAATTCCTAAAGTCGAACTGCACCTTCACTTGGAAGGAGCAATTCCTCTGGAAACTTTATTTGGTTTTATCCAAAGACGAGGGGATAATAAATTAATTAAAAACTTGAAAGACCTAAAAAAACGGCTGGTCTATTCTAATTTTGCTCAATTTATTAAAGTTTGGTTATGGAAGAACAGTTTTATTACCGAATATGAGGATTTTGAAGAATTAGCTTACCAGGTTCTGCAGAGCTTGAGTCAACAAAATGTGAAATATGTAGAAGCTTTTTACTCTCCGCGGGATTTTACCTTCAGAAACAAAAAATTATCCGCTTGTGGAATAACCGAAAGTTTGATTAAGGGCAAGAAAAGAGCGTTTGATGATTTTGGAATTCGGAGTGAATTGGTTGTAGATGTAGTAAGAGATTACGGTCCGCGCATGGGTATGGGTTTAATAAAAGAATTATCCGGTTATTTAGGCCGGGGGCTCATAGGTATTGGTCTGGGAGGAAGTGAGAAGTTATTTCCGGCGGGGTTTTTTACTAAAGTTTATCAGAAAGCCAGAGAACAGGGTTTTCGACTCACTGCCCATGCGGGTGAGGCGGCAGGAGCAAAATCTATTTGGGCAGCCCTTAATGAACTTGGGGCAGAGCGAATAGGTCATGGATTAAGGGCGTATGAAGACCCTCGATTGGTTAATTATCTTGGTGAAAAACAAATACCTTTAGAAATGTGCGTAGTTAGCAATATTAAAACCCAGGTTTGTAAATCTTTTAAAGAACATCCGGTTAGAAATTATTTTAAAGAAGGATTAATGGTAACAATTAATTCTGACGACCCTACTATGTTTAATACCTCAATTAGCAATGAATATTTAGTTCTAATTCAAAAGTTTGGATTTAGTTTAGAGGAGATAAGGAAGGTTAATTTTAATTCTATCCAAGCTTCCTTTATGACAGACAGAAAAAAAGATATAATGAAGGAAACTTTTAACCAAGAATGGAAAGGACTAACCTCCAAATATTTTAAGAAATAGAAATGAGAGAATAAAAAGAGGAAAAAATTAAATGAGAGATAAGACAAAGAAAGAATCCTCAAAAAAGGAAAAGATATTTTTAACCCAATCTTATTTTAAATATCCTTTGCCCGAAGAGATGTTAAAGGAATTATCCGAAGAGCTGAAGGATATTAACCGCTATCCTTCAGGAGGAGAATATACTCAACTTTGCCAAGCATTAGCTAAATATGTAGGTGTAAAGATGGAAAGTATTTTGCCCACCAATGGTTCAGATGAAGTTATTGAAATAATTTCCCGCGCTTATAAGGGAGAGGTCTTAATCCCCATTCCAACTTTTTCTCAATATGAAGTGAGTGCAGATAGAGGAGGGTTATCTAAAATTTTAGTTAACTGTTTGCATGATGAAGTATATTCCCTTAATTATTCTGCTCAACAATTAAAAGAAGCTTCTTTGGTTTGGATATGTAATCCTAATAACCCTACAGGGACGAGAATTCCCCGGGAGAAAATAGTTGATATTTTGCAAAGAGCAAAAGGGATGGTAGTAGTTGATGAATGTAATTATGAATATTTAGGAGAGACCGTAGTGGACTTAATAGGTAAGTATGAAAATTTAATTATCTCCAGAAGCTTTTCCAAAAATTTTGGTCTGGCAGGATTACGTTTGGGTTTTGCCATTTCTAATCCTCAAAATACAAAGAAATTAGCTGCTTTCGGTCAATATTTTAGAGTAAATAGAATGGCGGAAAAAGCTGTGGTAAAAGTCCTTAAATATTTAGGCTATTATCAAGAAGCCTGGGAGAAAATAAAGAAAGTAAGAGATGAATTTGTAAGGCAAATAAATGAGCTGGGATTTTCTGCTTATGATTCCCAAGCAAATTTTGTTTTAGTTGAGTTTAAGAATAAGGAAGAAACCGAAAGAGTTCGGAAATATCTAAAGGAAAAAGATATTTATACTTTGGCAGGTTGGGAGAATGAATTTTCCGGTTTAGACGACCAATTTATCAGATTTACTATCGGAGACGAATGGGAAATGGATAGGGCAGTAGAGGTGCTATCTGATTATATAAAGAGAAACTAAAAATCTACTAGTATATAGTATATAGTATATAGTAAAGAAAGGAAGAGAAAGAATTCAGAAGTCAGGAACCGAATCCGTATCTCGTATCTCGTGAATCGTATCTCGCCATATTAGCGTAGAGCGTATAGCTGAACTAGCGTGGAGCATACAGCGTATAGCGGATAGTGAAAAAAGAAGAAGAAAGATAAGTTCGTAAGGTACAAGTAGGGGCAGACCTTGTGTCTGCCCGAAATAAGTAATGTGTTGTAGGGGCACGATGCATCGTGCCCAAAGGTAATCAAAGACAATAAAACAGGAAGGGCACAATCCATTGTGCCCCTACACCTGAATCTTAGTTTATGTAACGCAATACTCGATACGATATACTAACGACTAATTTAATTGGTAAATAGGTTAATTGATTAAATATTTATTACCAAACCAGATAACCAGTTAACCAACTAACCAGCTAACTAAATTTGGTGCCGAAGGGGGGATTTGAACCCCCACAGGAATACACCTACTACGCCCTGAACGTAGCGCGTCTACCAATTCCGCCACTTCGGCTTATTTTTAAAGATAAATTTAAAATTAATAGATAGCTGAAAGAGCCTTTACTAAAAATAGAATAAAGAAAATAGATATTATTGTCAAGTTTTTATATATAGTATCGAGTAAAAACAGTATCGAGTATCGAGTATATAGTATCGAGTTAAGATTATAGCGTAGAGCGTACAGCGTTTAGCGTATATAATTAGTTAGTTGGCTGGTTACTTGGTTAGCTAGTTTAGGAAAAGAAGAAAGAATACATAAGACAAAGTATCGAGTTAAGAAAGCGAAAGAAAAGATAGAAAAAGTAGCATTCTTTTTTCTATCTAACTACCCCACTAAAGTATACACTAAAAAAAACATATATGTATTAAAAATATTAGAAAAGGAGTGAAGTGTTTTGGTTAAAAAACAGATGGTGACTGATTTAAGTTTGAATACCAATTTAAACGATATATTTATGTTAAAAAATATAGAGTTCAGAGTGAGGAGAAATAAAAAGACTATAGATATGTTCTTTAAAATTGCCGATAAGACTGGAGAAATTGAAGCCATAAATTGGGATGTATCTACTGATAGAGTAGAGGAATTAGGTAAAATTGAATTTGCCCGAGTTCAAGGACATATAACCAAAAAGAAAAGTGATGGAACCCTTCAGGCAACAATTTCTTCTCTTATCAAAATAGCTCCCTTAGATTTGGATTATTCAGATTATCTGCCTCAATCAAAAGAAGATTTAGATGGACTGATGCAGAAGATTTTTTCAAAGATTGATTCTATCAAAAATTATCATTTAAAGAATCTTTTAAAGAGTTTTTTTGATGACCCAGAATTTGCAGAGAAGTTTAAAAGGGCACCAGCGGCAATGAAAGTACATCAACCTTATATTGGAGGTTTAGCTGAGCATACTGTAAATGTAGTGAATATTTGTGAGACTGCAGGGAGTATCTATAAAGAAATGAACCGTGATTTTTTAATTGCTATGGCTATTCTTCATGATATAGGTAAAATAAGGGAATATGCCTACCATAAGGTTTTGGAACATACTGATGAAGGTAAGCTTCTGGGCCACATTACCATAGGATTAGAGATGATTGACCAAAAAATAAAAAACTTGGATAATTTTCCTTCGGATTTAGAATTAATGGTAAAACATACTCTTTTAAGTCATCATGGCCATTTTGAATTTGGTTCCCCCAGACTTCCCAGTATTTTACCAGCTATTGCTCTTCATTATGCTGACGAGATGGATGCCAAGGTAAGTGGATTTATAAATATCAAAGAGGAGAATAAAAATTTTAAAGAAAAATGGAGCAAATGGATTTGGTGGTTAGAAAGGTCGATTTATTTAGACGAAGAAGCAATATTAAAAAATAAGATAAATAAGATAGACCCTGTATAGTTAGATATCTACTATATAGGGTAGGGGAAGGTTAGAATTAAAATAATTAAAGGGAAAGAGGATTTCTAATTATATCATTCCCACGAAAGGAGGGAGAAGATAATAGTGAGAGAGATTTTAGAAAAGGTTTTAGAAAATAAAAAGAATAGTGCAGATTATATCGAAATACGGGCGGAAAGGAAAGAAACCACTACCATTCATTTTCAGGGGAAGAATTTAGAAAAGATAAATAGTTCTCAACAGACAGGAGGAAATGTTCGTGTCCTGGTAAAAGGGGGATGGGGTTTTGTTTCCTTCAATCAGTTTGATGATTTAGAAGAGAAAGTTAGAGAGGCAATAGAAGTAGCGAGTTTAATTGGCAAAGAAGAGAGCAATTTAGCCGTTATTTCGCCAGTCGTGGAAATAATTAGCCGGGAGTTAGATAAGGATTTTCGTCAGATCAGCCTGAGAGAAAAGAAGGATTTAATGGAAAATTATAATAATATAATTATGAGTTTTAATCCTCAGATCCAATCATCTAACGTAATCTATACCGACAGATTTTCTACTATTTGTTTTGCCAATTCGGAAGGTAGTTATATCGAACAGGAAAAACCGTTTTTAAGTGCGCGCTTTACAGCCATAGCCCGAGAGGGGGATAATGTACAGATGGCCAGTGAAAGTGTTGGGAGTACCAAGGGTTTTGGAGTAATGGAAAGAATCTCCACCAAAGCACAAAGAGCAGCTTTTCGGGCAGTCAATCTTCTTAAGGCACAGCCGGTGAAAGGTGGGGAATATACAGTTATTTTAGATCAAATATTAGGCGGGGTTTTTATCCATGAGGCCTTTGGGCATCTTAGTGAAGCTGATTTTTTATATGAAGACGAGAGGATGAGTGGTTTAATGAAATTAGGGAAGAAATTTGGCTCACCCAAACTTAATGTAGTTGATGATGGTTCTATCCCGGATTTATTGGGTTCTGCTAAATATGATGACGAAGGTGTTAGAACAAAGAAAAATTATCTGATAAAAGAGGGAACCCTGACAGGTAGACTTCATTCGCGGGAAACAGCTGCTAAAATGGGGGAAGAACCAACCGGAAATGCTCGCGCCCTCAATTATCGCTTTAAACCTATTGTTCGAATGACCAATACCTATGTCGAAAATGGAGATATTTTTTTTAAGGATTTATTATCCGGGATAAAAAAAGGAATTTATGCCAAGGACTGGTATGGAGGGATGACTACCTTTGAGATGTTTACTTTTAGTGCCGGAGAAGGTTTTATGATAAGAAATGGCGAGATTACCGAGCCGGTTAAAGATGTAGTTTTAAGTGGGAATTTATTTACCACCCTTCTTAATATTGAGGGAGTAGGAAATGATTTGAAAATGATTGAAACAAGTGGTGGATGCGGAAAAGCGGAGCAAAACCCTCTACCGGTCTCTTTTGGTAGTCCTCATCTCAGGATAAAAAAGGTAGTAGTAGGAGGAAGATGAGATGGAAAAATTATTACAAGAAGCTTGTAAGAAAGTAGACTCTGCTGAAATATTTAGAGTAAAGAGCAAGACTATTCCGGTAAATTTTGAGGTAAATAAATTAAAATCTATCGATATTTCTGAGAATGAAGGAAAAGCATTGCGAGTGGTAAACAAGGGTAGGATAGGATTTTCTTCATCTACGGGAAATGAAGACTTTAATTTAATGGTTGAAAAGGCAGTAGCTACCTCTGAATTTGGCTCAGAAGCTTCTTTTGATTTCCCAGGGGAAATTAAAAGAGGAGGGAAAGAAAAGAAAAAAGTAAATATATATGACAGAAAAGTAGCAAACAAGGGCATCGAAGAGATGATTAAGATTGGTGAAGATATTATAGAGAGAATGAAAGATTTTAACCGGAAATTACGTTGTGACGTAACTATCTTAAAAGATTATAGTGAAGTAGAATATTTTAATTCCAGGGGAGGGTTTTTTTCTTATAACAAAACTACAATTGCTTATTCGGTGATGGTTCAAAAAATTAAAAAGCAAGATATGTTGATGGTTTATTCCTCTCTTGAATCGGGAAAAGACAATCTTAATTCTGAAGAATTGACCTCTGAGATAATTAAGAATTTAGAATGGGGGGAAAAGATTGTCTCTATAAAAAGTGGGAAGATGCCGGTTATTTTTACCCCCAAGGCAGCTTTGGTCTTGATTCTCCCCATAATCAGCGGTTTAAATGGAAAGATGGTCTTGAAGAAAATTTCACCTTTGGCTGCCCAGAAAAATAAGAAATTGTGGAGTGATCTGTTAACTATTTATAGTGATGGTACTATAAATTTTGCCTTAGGTAGTGCTCCTTTTGATGATGAGGGAGTAGAAATGAAACGGATTCCTTTGGTAAAAAAGGGAGAGATTAAGAATTTTTATTATGATCTACAGACTGCGGGAATAGCCGGGGTTGAGAGTACCGGAAATGGTTTAAGGACCGGCTTACAGAGTGAACCTGTTCCCAGTATAAGTAATCTGGTAATGAGGGAAGGAGAAATTTCTTTTAAAGAGATGATTAAAGATATTTCGGAAGGGATAGTTATAGACCAGGTCCTTGGACTGGGGCAGGGGAATATAATAAGTGGAGCTTTCTCTAATAATGTACAGCTGGGTTATAAAATAGAAAAGGGCAAAATAGTAGGCCGGGTTAAAAATGTAATGATTAGCGGCAATGCCATAGAAGAATTAAAAAATATAGTTGCTCTGGGGGATAAATCCAAATGGATTTCTGGCAAATATAAATTCCCCCATATCTACCTAAAATCTCTTTCAATATCTGCTAAGAAATAAGAAGGATTGGGGTCAGCCCTCGACATTCGACATAATTTATAAAAGACTTTCAAATAATGCTATTTCCAATGTCAAGTACTGACACCATAAATTATGCCTTGATTAAGGAGGGGAGGGAATGAAGGTAGCATCAGTAGAATGGCAAAAAAGTGAATGGAAAAGGATAGATAAACCAAAGGCTCTAATCTATAAAATAAAAGAATATCTGGAAAAAGCGGTAAAAGAACAGGTTGATATAATAGTGTTTCCCGGATTTACGGGGTGTTTTTTTCAACAACTGAGCTACCCGGATAGGAGTATAATGAGTTTAATAAAGGAAGCAGATTCCGGGGAATACATCGAACAGGTTAAAGATTTATCTCAAAAGTATAAGATTGCAATTTGTCCGGGAAGTTATTGGCGAAAAGAAAAAGGCAATATCTACCATGAATCCTGCTTGATAATAAATGGAGAAGTACAGCTTAAACAAAGACAAATTTATTTGGCACGCTGGGAAAGAGAATTAGGATTTTCCCGGGGAACAAAGATTGAATTAAAAGAAATAAAGGATTGGGAACTTGCCTTAATAATTTCCACTGATGTTTTTTATCCTCAGGTTTCCAGGATGGCGGCTTTAAAGGGCGTAGATATTGTTTTATCTCCGGTAGGATTCACAGGAGAAAAAAATCGAGCTTTACAGATTAGTGGTATGTGGCAAGAAGTCCAGCAGAATCAATTCTTTGCGGTAGAGAGTGGATTTAATGGATTCCTGGGAGAGCAGAGTTTTTGGGGAGAATCGATTATTCACGCCCCTTTGGAAATGACCGAGAAGGAAAATGGATTCTTAACAAGAACTAAAGGGCAACAAAGTTTAATAATTGCTGAGTTGGATAATAAGAAGAGAAGAAAAGCAATTTCCAAATTTGATGTGCTGTCCCAATTGAATCGAGAATTTTATCAGCAGATGAAAATGTTTAGAGGAAAATGAGTGTTGTGAATATAGAAGCCTTGATAGAGAAATGGTTTAATAAAAAAATATCCTTAGAAAGAATAGAAAGATATTGTGAACAATTAAGGATAAAAAGAAAAAGACTTTCAGAAGATGTTAATCTGGAAGACATTCGGGTTTCCTGTGTCCAAAGGCAGATTCATCCGGTAAAAAGCATAGAAGAATATATGGATATGCTTTGTGGTTTTATAAGCCAAGCTGCAAAAAATAATAGTCACCTGATTGTCTTCCCCGAATATAACTTTTTTGATTTATTCGGTCTAATTCCCGGGTTTCACTTCTTAAATCAAATTTTAAATAAAAAAGCAATGAAAAACAAAGACAAAGAGAAAGACAGAGAGGAAGAGTCACATTTAAAAGGTAACAATCATTTTCTAACCACTGTTTTTAAAGGAGTTGCCAAACCAATAGAAGCGGGGATCAAAAGAATTGTTTCTCTGTTAGCAAAAGAATATGGAATATATATTTATACCGGAAGTTATATTTTGAAAGATAAAGACGAAATCTATAATGCCGGTTCTCTCTTTGGCCCTGAGGGAAATTTAATAGGAACTCAAAAGAAAATGCACCTTACTGATTTCGAGGTTAAATTTGGAATAAGAAGAGCAAGTAAAATGGAGGTTTATTCTTTACCTTTTGGTAAGGTGGTATGCCCTATTTGTATGGATGCCACTTACTTTGAGACTTCCCGTATCGCCAGAGAGATAGGAGCAGATATGGTTATTTTGCCCATTGCTAATTTAGAAGAATATACTTTATGGAAAGCACTCAGAGGAATCTGGCCAAGAGTGCAAGAATCATATCTGTATGGTTTAAAATCCTCCTTAAATGGATGGATTGTCGGCATGCATTTTACCGGAAAGGCCGGTATATTTGCTCCCTTATTAATGACTGAAGGAAAAGATGGAGTTTCATCTTTATCTCCCTCTTATGAGGGAAATCACCTGATAACAGCTAATATAAACATAAAAAGGCTGTATGAGGCAAGAGAAAAAGCAGAATATCACGAAGATAAGAATGCTGAGTTTGAAAAGAAATATATTGAAAGAACCTATGGTATAAATTAATAATAAAATTTCCAGGAAAGGAGAAAGAAATGGAAGAGTTTAAAGGTAAAAGACTTTTTCTGTATAATCTGTCCACAGCAGGATGGGTATTATTAGATTCGATCTGGTTGACTTTTGCTATAGCCTTTTTACTCCCCGCCAAAGAGAAGGTAGCAGAAGGTATGATTCCTTTTATTTCGAATGAGAGGTTTTTGGGAATTATTACTGTGTTGGGAGCAGTGATGCTTTTTGGAAGGATAATAGATGCTGTTGCAGATCCCCTGGTAGCTTCCTGGACTGATCGTTCCACCTCAAGATTTGGAAGAAGGAGATTTTTCCTTATTATAAGCGGACTTCCCCTGGCAGTATCTACAGTTCTTATATTTTTTCCACCTGTAGCCCATACTTCCTTCATTAATGGTATCTATCTGGCTATTGTTTTTGGTTTCTACTTTTTTTTCTTTACTGTATATGTTGTTCCCTATCTTGCCTT
>NMQN01000318.1 GCA_003575245.1 Candidatus Atribacteria bacterium 1244-E10-H5-B2
TTCTATACCCTCTATTACTTTTTTACATATATCCCCGAAATCTTCCGGGAAGTCCCGATTCTTATTCATTTTTGATACCCCTTATCTTAAATACCTCGCTCTTAGTTCTGAATAATTCTCGATAAGCTCGATATATTCCTCTCTTGAGATCCTTATTTTAAAGTACTTCTTAGCGTATTTTAAAACTTTTTGCCAGTCCATTATCATATCGTAGAGACCTTTTCTCTTGATTCTTTCGATAGATATAAATTTTCGCTCTTCGTTAGTCAATTTTATAGTTCTCCTTTATTCAATAAATACTTTATGATCCGGCTCACATTTCCACCAATCCGAATAAATATCAAGCCAGTAGACACTTCTAGGATAGATAACTACGAGACCCTCAGACTCTTTAGTTTTTAAATCTTTAACGTCTCCAATATAAACTTGATAGTCCATGCCTTTATGCTCTCCGTGTACTTCCCACTCATTATTTAAGTCCGGCTCGAATCCTCTCCTCTTTAGCATACCAGTTATAAATTTAAGGATCTCTTTCTCTTCTTTTAAATCAATATATCCCATTTTTATATCTTTTCTCCTATTTCTTTTATCTTCTCTACGAGCCAGTTTTTGCAATCTTTCTCCTCTCCAATTTTCTCGTTCCAAGCGTCAAGGTCAATATATTCTTTGATCGACTCTACTACTAAATTTTGAAGTTCGAGAGGGGGGAGAGCGTCTAATTCCCAACAATCCGAGCCGAATTGACTCATATAATAACTTGCCTTAGTATCGCTTTTTTTAACTGGATTCGGTCTCAAGCTAAATCTTTCTATCTGTTCATAAGTCAGACCGATCTTCTTTATCTGAATAGAATCTCCCCCATAAGACGAGAGCCTGTTTCCTAAATCTCGAGTCATATCGAGACCGCTCGGGTCGTGATCGGTTAAATGTAAAACTACTCTCTCTTTATCACTATATCCCTCTAATCGCTCAAGACACTCCATAACCTTAGTAAAAGAAGAATATCCCTTAGAAGGAAAGACTAAAACCCGAAAGTCTTTAGCAACCTGAAAAATCAGATTAGCGAGAGCGTCTTTTTCGACCCAAATCTCAAGTTTGTAGTCCTGATTTGCCCAAATCTCCTTTTTATAGTCTTGCCAACAATTTTTCAGATAGTCAATCTCTGACCTCAGAAATTCCTGAGGACTGCCATAATCAGAATCACCACCTAAAGCCTCTCTCGTTCTATCCTCAATCTTAGTATAATCGACCTCTCTTCTCTCCCGAGCCACTACTAACATTTTATCGAATTGCGTATATCTCGATTTTGTATTTTCGAATAAAACATAAGGATCAGATATTAGCCTATAATAAATCTGTCTAACTGTTAGTTTAATATCGTACTGACTGATAATCTCGTTTACTACCGGAATCGTTTCTTTGTATTTCATTTTTCTATCTCCTCTTAATTTATTGATTTAATCAACTAATTATAGCATTTAGTTTATTGATTAGTCAATACTCTTTTTTCTTGAGAGCTTTTAAAGCTATTCTAACGCCTTCCCAAGACTGCTTTTTTGCTTTCTGACTATTGCCACCATATTTAGTATTGAAATGCATTTCAAACTGACCCTGAAAGAGCTGTATATCCCAAAAATAATTAAGAAGCTCCTCGTCTAATCTATGAGCCTTTGTTAGCGTCGAGTAAAATGTTACATAAGGCTTTTGAAATATTTTACTTTTATCGGTTTTATCCTGATGTCCGGGATAGCGATAACCGGCACAACTCGAATTAGTATCGTAGCCTAATGAGTTTAAATCTTTTATAATATCCCTAATCGGTTCGTCTATCTCTTCTACTTCTTTTAAATTCATTAATTACTCCTTTATTATCTCCCTTTTCGATTTATTTATTAGTAGTCAATTGATTAGTTAATTGATTAGTTAATTGATTATATCATATAATTTATTGATTTAGTCAATACCCCTTTTTCTTTTCTCTTTCTTTTAGAGTAACGTCGATATTGTAAAGGATAGCCTCGACCGCTTCTCTCCTATGGTAAGGCAACTCTTTATCATTTTTCAACTCGTTCTCTAATCGCTTTTTGATAGTCTTGATCATCTCAGTATCTACACCAATAAACATTTTTAAACTCCTTTTTTATTTTCTTCTTACCCACCACATTAAAGAAAATGCAATCCCGATAACGATAATTATTACTGATATTATTTTTATAAGACAGTAAACATTATTGCTATACATAGTCTTACCCCTTTCTACAAGCCTTTTATCCCCTGACAAATATCTTTAAACTTCTCTTTATCCTTCACTTTCTCAGTAAGTTTCCTCTCTCGTTTAGTAGCCTCTCGCTCTTTTAGATCCTGCCGGGAGAATAAACTCAACTGAATATTATGCTTTTTAGCCCACTCTTGAGCTAATTCTGCTCTTAAATCGTTCATAAAATCCCTTCTTTCATTACTCATAATTTCAAACTTTTTTTAGCTTTCGCTTTGAATTACTTCCCGGTAACGTTGTCGTTCCTGATAATCTTTCCAGTCTAACCAAGTATTTATATGATAGATAAGCGATCTAACCTCTTTTCCTCTCCAAAATGGTAAAGACTTATCCTCTAGCTCCACTTCTAACCTCTTTTTAATTCTCTCGATCTCTTCAGTAGATACTTTCTTAAACATTTTAACCCCCTTTAGTTTTGTTATGTTTTGTTATGTAAAGCGTTTTTAATGCGTTTTTAATAATAGACAATTGATCAATTGACCAGTTAATTAATCGTTATCAATTTGCTGTAACCCTTTGTTTACAACGGTTACAGGTTTACAAGTTCCTATAATAAATATTATGTAAAGTACCTTATATTTCCATGTAAACGCTCATCTAATATACGAGATCCGATCCGGTAATTTACCCGGATCTCGGAGACCCCGAGTAACTCCAATTAAAAAGAAACATTTTTTCGTTCATTAATATATACTTTTTTCTCTTTTTCAAGAGGTTAAAGTTTTAACCAGTTTAAACCCCTCTCTCAAAACCCTTATCATTAAACAGTCTTAGAGGTTAAATTCTTTGGAAGTTTTAACCAGTTTTAACCTCGACGCTAAAAAAAGCCTTATTTTATAATACTTATATATTATAATATATATGATATTATAGGTTAAGACTTAGTACCCTCTATACACAGGTTTATTTATATGTGGGTATAGGGTTTTCAGTTTTAACTCCATAACCCCCCCTAACCCCTTATGTAGCAACGGTTAGGTTTTTTAGGTTTAAACTGAGCAAGTTTTAACCTCTTAAATAGCGATATAGATTAATTCCGGTCTCCCCCCTTTGCTACCTTTCTCCGGGTCTTTTTTAGCAAACTTTATAGATTGTCTTTCTATGAGTGTCGACTGAATTTTATAAGTCTGATCACTATTTAAATTGAATTTTTTCATTAGTTCGCTCCGTCTAACTATCTTTCTTTTTCTGATATAGATCAAAATATCTCGAATTAATCTCTGTTCTTCGCTCAATCCGATAGTCTCAGAGATCATAGGCTTTGCTGATTCAGTTAAGAAATTTAATGCTCGGGTAGCATAGTAAAAAGCTTCTTTTGAGATTGTATTACTACCACCTAAAGAGGCTTCGTAGATAGTAGCTAATTTTATGCAATGAGTCTCTATCCTCGAGAAGAAAGCGTTCAGATAGCCTCTTTCTCTATTCTTATAGATTTTCAAAGCCCACTCGATAAAGTCCTCTTCAATAAGTTCCCGGCTCATAAATTGATCATTATATTTGTCTCCGATATCCTCTAACTCTTTGACTAATCTCTTTATATCTTTCTCGCTAACTGATAGAGGGATCGGGATATATTTCTCTTTTTCTATGCAGGTTATAAGGTATACTCTACCGAAAAATCCGAGTTCTAAATCCTCAATAGAAAAATGTTTAGAGAAACTTGCCGGTATACATGCACCTAAAAAACTGACTGCTGTCTCTCCAACGATAAACTCCTCTTGACTCAACTTCTTTTTGAAGGGTTTTGAATCCCATAAATTTATAAAAAACTCCTGAGAGGCAACCCAAGACCCTCGAGTATTCCAACCCTTTAGGATCTTCGCAAACTCCTGCCAACGTATAAAACCAGTCTCTCGACCGCCTGACTTGCCTATTGATAAAGCCTTCGTCAAACCTTCTTCACTCCCGATAGATGGTAATAATAGATCCTTGTCTATTTCCCATAAAAGTTTTACCGGGATATCGATTGCAGTTCCCTTTCTGAATCCTGAGGGAGCTAAAAAAACACTCCAAATATTGGGGTAAAGCCTTCTCGTTTCCCAATTGACATAACAATCTTTTCCTAAGATTGCCGATAGAGTTGTCATTGCTCCCCAAAAAAGAAAGCTTTTAGGAGTATCGGTTATCTCTGAAAAAATATCAATATAGTCTTTTAGAAAGCCTCTGTCCGGGATAGCTTTTTCTAATAGATTATTCAGTCTTTTCTGATCGACTTCTTCTAACCTTATCTCTTTCGGTAGAGCTATATCCTCAAGTAATTCTTCCACTCCGGTCGAGGTATCACTCCCTTTTGCCTTTTTAAGAGTATAGATTAGATACTCCGGAGTATTCTCCCCTAACTTTCCTCGAGGTTGAGCGATCATTATTTTTATGATCTCTTCGTCGGTAAAAAGATTATAGCTCGTTAAAATACTCGCTAAAGCCATAGAATAGCCACTCCTCGACTGGTCGGTTAAGTCCGGTCTGTCTCCTTCAAAAGTCTCTCGTAAATTTCTACTTACGTTTAGGAGTCTGTCGAAATGCTCAGGTAATTCGAGGCTCTCCGGATCTCTGATCCAGTTCTTGATCTTCTCTTTTTCTAAAGTTACTTCTCCTAAAATTGTCTCTTTTTGCTTGATAAAAAAAGGCTCAAATTCTTTTATATTATAGGTAATATTTTTATCAAGTTTAATTATCTTGACCGGGAGACCCTCAGGATTCTCCGACTTAAAATTCAGAGTCTCCGGTATTCTGAGGCAACGAGAAAGATCCTTACCGGCAACGTCTCCACCAAGAGCCTGAGAAAGCCCGGCCAAAACCCCCCTCAGTTTTAAAACAGCGTTCTCATTTTTGATATTTATTGACTTCGATAATAACCAATATAAATGATAGCCCTGTCCTGAATCTACAATAATAGAGGGAGCTAATTTAAACTTTTTTATCAACTCTAAAGCCTCTTCTTTGGTCGGCAGATCCGGTCTATTTTTACGCTTACAATCCAAATCACACCAAAAACATCTTAAAATTTTGACATCTTTCTCCGTTCCTGATTCTCTATATCTCGGAGCAACTCCAAAATGTATATTTAAATTCTCAAAATGCTTTTTCTTTAATAGTCTGATCAGCTCGTTAATATCTTTTATCCTATGAAAAAAATAATCTACTTTTTGATACTCGTATTTCTCTTTGATTTTAACAACTCGAAAAGTCCGAATATCAATAAAGCCCTCTACTCCCTCAAATAATACTTCGAGAAATTCTTTCTGTCCTGCTTGCTCCATTTCCTAGCTCCTCTCTTTATATCAAGATGGTATAGAATCTTCATCATAAGACATATTAGCACTATGAGTTTTAACAAGATATATCTTAAATGTTGATTCAAAATTACCTTTGCTTTTAAAACTCTCCCAAATATCTTTAAAATCTTTTACGTTCTCGAGCATATTTTTATATCGATTTAAGCCAATAATTAAAATCCTCATATCTGCATACATAGATCGAAGCTCTTCGAGATTCACATTTTCAAAATCACTTTCCGGAGTTAAGATAATTTTTTCAACTCTTCTCATTATCTCAACGATTTTCTCTTTTTGTTCTTTTTTTATAATTTCACTCATTTATTTACTCCTTTCTTATTTTTTTTATTATTACAATACGAGCATATCGTATATTTTAACTAAAATTTATTTCTGATCTTCAACAGCTTTTTAGTCTCAATTTTTTAAAAACACTATCCCAATATCTTATATCTCCCTTGCTCCAATCGCAAAATGAATCTAAATGATTTATAATAATTTTTTTAATCTGCTTTTTATTCAAGACAACCGCT
>NMQN01000314.1 GCA_003575245.1 Candidatus Atribacteria bacterium 1244-E10-H5-B2
ATCCCGTCCCCTCCCCAAAAGTTATAAATCGCCTGCAATATGAACTAAAAATAATCAACCAGATGGGTTTTGCCGGATATTTTCTAATCGTTCGGGATATAGTCCGCTTTGCTAAACAAAACAACATCCCGGTCGGACCGGGGAAGGGTTCTTCAGCCGGTAGCTTAGTCTCTTATCTCCTTAATATAACCGAGGTAGACCCTTTAAAATACCAACTCTTTTTTGAAAGATTTCTTAACCCGGAAAGAATAGATCTTCCGGATATCGATATAGATTTCGGCCAGCTGGGGAGAGAAAAAGTAATCTCTTATATCTTTAAGAAATTTGGAAATAATCGAGTAACCCATGTCAGCACCATCTCTACCTATGCCGCTCGCTCAGCCATTCGAGATACCGGGAGAGCACTGGGCTTCCTTCCTCGGGAGATAAATAAAATTGCCCAACTTATGCCTATATTTTCCTCACCCGGAGTAATTAAGGCCTCTTTAAAAAAATTACCTGAACTGCAAAAGTTTCCCCAAGACCAGGAACCTCTTAAATCGTTATTCTCTTTTGCTCAAACCATAGAAGGAAAACCCCGGCATCTCTCCGTACATGCCTCCTCAATGATAATCTCAGATAGGCCGCTTTCAGAAGTGGTCCCTCTGGAGGTAACTAACCAGGGAGAGATAGTAAGCCAATATGAAAAAGAATCCATCAAAGATTTAGGTCTATTGAAAATGGATATTCTGGGCTCCCGCAGTCTTACCGTAATTAAAAAGACTTTGGAAATGCTAAAAGAAGAAAATATAAATATCAACCTTAGCAAGATTCCCCTTGATGATAAAGATACCTTCTCTGCCCTGCAAAAGGGCAAGACTCTGGGAGTCTTCCAGTTGGAAAGCTCAGGGATGTCCTCTCTTCTAAGGAGACTTTCCCCTTCCCATTTAAATGATTTAATCGCTGCTTTATCTTTATATCGACCCGGTCCCTTAGATAGCGGGATGACCGAACATTATCTTAAAAGAAAACGGGGAGAAGAAGAGATAGATTATCTACATCCCAAATTAAAATCTATTTTAAAAGACACTTATGGAGTTATCCTTTATCAGGAACAGGTCATACAGGTAGTTTCTGTTTTTGCCCATCTTAACCTCGGCGAAGCTGACCTCTTTCGTCGAGCCATCAGCTCCCGTTCACCGGTAGAAATGGAAAAACAGAGAGATAATTTCCTTAAAAAAGCCACAAACCAAGGGAACACCAAAGAAGAGGCAGAAAAGATTTTTAATCTAATTTCCAAATTTGCTCACTACGGTTTTAATAAAGCTCACAGCACCTCCTATGCCCTAATCTCTTTTGTAACCTGTTATCTTAAGGTACATTATCCCGCTTATTACCTTGCTTCCATGCTCACCTACGGTATGGGTTATTATTCTCCTGACCGCTATATTCAGGAAGCTCGGCGCTTCAAGGTCAAAGTACTTCTTCCCGATATAAATAAGAGTGGAGCTGGTTTTACCATAGAAGATGGAGCTATTCGAGTAGGACTGGGTAAGATAAAAGGTATGGGAAAAAAGCATTTAAAATCCATTCTATCTCTCAGGGAAAAATACAAAAGATTTAATTCCCTGTATGATTTCTGTTACAAAACTACGCCTTTAAGAATTAATCAACCATTAATAGAAAATTTAATTAAGGTAGGGGCTTTTGATTTTACTGCTTATCCCCGTTCGGCATTATTAACCCTGCTCCCTCTTACTTTAAAGGAGGTTAGAAAGAAGAAAGCTAAAGATGGGGCTCAAAATAAAATATCCGAACTTATTTCCTCTGACTCTATCCCTGCTTATCATTTTTCTAAATTTTTCCAAATGAGTTTAGAAAAAGAAATACTCGATTTATATATAAGTAACTATCCTTTAAAAAAATATGATAAAATATTAGCACATTTACCAATTAAGAATTCCAATCAACTGTTAAATTATTTTTATCAAAAAACAATCTTGATAAGGGGAGTGTTAATCCAGGCAAGAAGACAATTTACCAGGCAAAAACAAGTTATGGCTTTCTTACTCCTGGAGGATGAAACAGGCTTCTTTGAAGTAATTACCTTCCCTGCTGTCTATCAAAAATATTCTAATCTTTTTCGTAAGGAAGCACCTCTTTTGATAGAAGGGGTCTTAAGTAAAAATGATGGTGACTCTAAAATAATCGCCCGAAAAATTATGAATATTAATTCGTATCTCGTATCTCGTTAAGAAAAAAGAAGTCAGGAGTCTGATGTAGGGGCAGACCTTGTGTCTGCCCGAAATAAGTAATGTGTTGTAGGGGCACGATGCATCGTGCCCAAGAATAATCAAAAGACAATAAAACAGGAAGGGCACAATTCATTGTGCCCCTACACCTAAATCCTAATTTCTTTAACGCGATACTCGATACACAATACACGATACAAATTACTATTCACTAACGACTAATTAGCCAGAAAGGAATAAAAAATAGTGAACAATATCAATCGTCTATCTATAATTCATTTAGATCTTGATGCTTTCTTTGCCTCTGTAGAACAAAGAGATAATCCGACTTATCGAGGAAAACCTCTTATTGTGGGAGGAATAAGCGGCGGAAAAGGTAATTCAAACCGCGGAGTGGTCTGTGCCGCTTCCTATGAATCCCGTAAATACGGTGTTCATGCCGGTATGCCTATCTGGGAAGCTCGTCAAAAATGCCCCCAAGGAATTTTTATCCCTTCTCAAATGAACAAATACTCAGAAGCATCTAAAAAATTCTTTCAGATATGCAGTACTTATACTCCTCTGATAGAACCGTTGAGCATAGATGAACTTTTCTTAGATGTATCCGGATGCGAATCACTCTTTGGCTCAAGCGAAATCATCGGCAGAAAAATCAAAGAAAGAGTTTATCAAGAATTAGGACTCAAAGTCTCAATGGGAATAGCAGAAAATAAATTTCTGGCTAAAATAGCTACTAACCTGGGGAAGCCGGATGGTTTCTACATTATCCCCTCAAAAGATATTCAAAAAATTCTTTACCCCCTCCCTGTATCTTCCCTCTGGGGCATAGGGAAAAAGACAGAAGAACTACTAAAAAAATCCGGTATTTACCAGGTAGAACAATTAGCCCGGATGCCCGATTCTATATTGGAAAACCTTCTGGGGAAAAACGGGAAAAAGATAAAACTTCTGGCTCAAGGAATAGATGAAAGCCCAGTTACTCCCCCCTCTAAAGCAAAATCTATTGGCAAAGAAACAACTTTCAGCACTAATATAACCGAAAAAGCAGTCCTTGTAAAAGAACTGCTAAGAATTTCTCAGCTGGTGGGGTATATAGCGAGAAAAAAAGGTTATAAAGGTAGGACCATTACTTTAAAAATAAGATTTCATAATTTTATTACTCTGAATAAATCCAAGACTCTAAATAATCCTACAAATATTGATGACCTTATCTTTAAAACAGTGGTGGAACTTCTGGATAAAGTAAGACACAAAAAAGGCGGGGTTAGACTTTTGGGGATAAAACTCTCCAATCTTGCCTTGGGAAATGAAATAAAGCAATTGGAGTTCTTGAGAGATGAAGAGGATAAAAAAGATGATAAATTGGAACAACTTACTCACTCTTTAGATAAAATCAGAGAAAAATTTGGCACTAAAGCCGTAACCCGAGCCAGCCTTCTGAAAATTATAAAAAATAAGCGTAAAACTTCTAATTAAATACACCTTTTATTCCTTTCGGTAACGCCATGATGTTATGAATATATGGAATAATGAATCTTGATAATATTTATTCAAATTTAAATCCTTTTTCTTAAATAATTTTAAACAAACGCTTACTACTTCAGGGTCATAGAGGATACCTTTGTTTTTTGAAATTTCTTCCAAGGCTTTATCGATACCGAGAGCAAGTCTCAGGTAGATAGAGATTCTCTTCCCTATCATCTGTTATAAGGATTCTCATCTTTTTCAGTTCCTACTTATTTTTAACTCGCCTTAAAGATACTTTTCTATCTCAGCTAAAAATGTTTCCGGATTGATGGGTTTTTCTATGTAGCCGGTACAACCGGCTTTTAAGGCCTTCTTCTTGTCACCGGCCATAGCATAGGAAGTAAGAGCAATGATGGGAACCTCCCCACCTGCTTCCGATTCCCTTATCCTTTTTGTGGTTTCCAGACCATCGATACCTGGAAGCTGGATATCCATAATTATGAGATCTGGCTTTTCTTTTATGGCCAGCTCTACACCTTCCTCGCCACTCCTGGCCTCTATTACCTTATAGCCGCTGCTCTTCAGGATACGGCAGCTCAGGTACATATTAATCTCGTTATCCTCCACTACCAAAATCTTTTTCATACTTTTACCTCCTTATATTCTAAGGGAAAGGTGAAGGTAAACTTACTGCCCTTCCCAAACTCGCTTTCGGCTTTGAGCTGACCACCAAGAAGGTTAACTATCTTTTTGGATAGATAAAGCCCCAATCCCGTGCCCTCTGTTATCGGCTTGCCCTGGACATAGATCCGGCTGAATTGCTTGAACAACTTTTCCATGTTCTCTTTTTTTATTCCGATGCCGGTATCAGCGACCGATACCTTCACTCTCTCATCTTTTTTCTTCACCTTTATCTCTATCTCTCCTCTATCGGTAAACTTTAGAGCATTGCTCACCAGATTCATGATGACCTGCTTTGTCCTTCGCTCGTCGCTTTTGATTATTAATCTTTCGGGCATCTTAAGAGACAGCTTAAGATCCTTCTCATCTGCAGCAACCTTAAAGGATTCCTTTACTCCCTGCATAAGATCTGCAAGATTGAAATCTTCGATAAAAAGCTCTACCCTGTCTGTCTCTATCTTGCTCACGTCAATTACATCATTTATCAGGGTTAAGAGATGATTGGCACTGTTTTTCATTATGGAGTTTAGGGGGGTTCTTAGTTCATGGCTCATGGAGGCGATGAACATAGATTTTAGACGGTCAAGTTCCTGAAGGCGGATGTTCGCCTGTTCAAGTTCTCCGGTCTTTCCTTCCAGCTCTGAGGTCCTCTTTTTAACCAGTTCCTCAAGGTGCTCATGGTATTTCTTTAGTTCCTCCTCCGCCCGCTTGCGCTCGGCGATCTCTTTTTCAAGGATAACAACCGTTTCTTGTAGCCTACTGGTCATGGAATTAAATCCTCGTTGGAGAGTAGCAATCTCATCTTTAGAGGTCGCAGGGTCAATTCTTGTGTCAAGAGCACCATCCTCAACCTGTTTCAGTCCCTTCAGAGTGTTAGACAGTCTCTTGGAAATTATGATTCTGAAAGATAAAAGAATAACTAACGAAGTAATAATGATGCACAAGACTGACCCTATCATGAATAGATTGGCTATATTCTGTTTCTCTTGATCCGTCCGAGAGGTGGATATTTTCAGATAGAGAAAATAGTATGGCTTCAGACTTTCACCGGCAAGAATGGGAGTAATACTACTTACATGTTTATCCCCGCTATCACCAGTTTCTTGTATGAAGCTTTCCGTAACGGAAGGTAAGAACCATTCTGAAGATAGCCCGGGAACTTCTGAGATTATTCTACCTTCAAATTCCCTGTTAAGGGAGTAAAAAACTCTTCCAGTGACCGTTATGACCATAGCCTCAATGAGATCATTGCCTGCAAGTTCAGTCATCAGACCCTGTTCTCTTACTGCCTGGTATTCCAAAATCCCGCTGGCCATCATTTTACCCGGGAGCTCGGCATAGTTATATATGCGAGCATCCACCTCCTTGTTGAACTGCTGAATATAGTAAATTCCGATTGAGGCCAGAACAATAATCTCTATGAGGATAATTATCAGCCCGATTTTGAAGATTAAGCTTGAAAAGAATGATTGTTTCAAATGGTTACTCCTTAGGCTCATTAGTTCATAAATGTCTCGTTGATTTTGCTATTCCTCCTGGTAACTTCCATAGTCAAAATCTTTATTAAAATTCCAGTCTGGAAAGGTATAGTCATCCACACTGACATCAAGTCCGCTATTCCGTTCCTCTTCCAAGATTTGTAGGAAGAGATCGTTCTGTGTTGGGCCGCATCATGTGCTG
>NMQN01000816.1 GCA_003575245.1 Candidatus Atribacteria bacterium 1244-E10-H5-B2
AAACAATTCTATGGATCATAATTGCCCTCTTAGTTATAGTGGCAATTCATAATTTCGTAGAGATAAAACGGAATAAGAACATTATACAAATTATTTCCGATACTCAAAGTTATATAGTGGAGCTCTTATAAAATAATGGAAGGAGGATTAAGATGATAACTCCGTGGCTTTTAGGACTAATGGGTTCAATCGCTAGAATGATAATTACAGTTATTTATATTTGTACTCACGACTATACGAAAGATGAATTGACTATCATTAATAACGCGCGGACTAAAGAAAACAGGAAAGAAAAAATAGATGATTTTTTATTAAAGCCTTGAGTTTTTTTAAACGATGTTGGAGCGTGGTAATTTTTTTGATGATAATTTACTCTATTATTATTATTTGGATAGTGCGGTTATATTTGAAGTTACGGGAGGGTTTGACATCCTTCTAAAAATAAGTATAATAAAAATAAGAAGGAACGAGCCCGCTATTATCACCGGACCGAGATAAGCGGACCCGAACAGAGCCGAAGTCCTTGTTTTCCTTGAGCTCTTGATTTATTATATCACATAAAGGATAAAAAACAATAAGGGGCTTGGCTTCTGTCAGAAGTTAGGCCTTCTTTATTAGGAGGCGAGAGAAAAAGTGATAACCAATCCGATCAAAAAGAGGAGAGGAAAGAAGGGGTTAACCCAGGTGGATCTGGCTCTCATGGTAGGAATTTCTCAGATGTATATTTCTCACTTTGAGACTGGGGGACTTATCCCTTCCAAAAGCCATATTAAAAAGATTAGTAAAATTCTGGGCATCAGTCCGGAAACTTTAAATAAGGAACTGCATCAATTTTATGAAGCCAGGAGGAAAGAGTTAGAGAAGAAGATGGAGAAGGGACAAAAATAATGCCTAAATATAAATGTAGAGAATAAGGCATTTTTAATATATCTAAATAGAGGAAGTAAATTCCGAATACTTAATTATTAAATAATAGGGGAGGTGATTTATGAGAAAAAGTCAATAAAAATTCATAGATATAAGGAAGGAGGAAAAGAGAAGTAGTCGATTAATTTAGGATAAAAAGGCAAGCATAAAGGGAAGATTGAGCTTTGCTGGAAAGTAAAATTAATTTATAGTTAATTATTAAAAGGAGGTTTAGTTCGCAATGAAGAAAACTTGGTTAACAGGGTTGTGTTTGGTTATTGTGATTCTATTTTCATTTTCAATGAATCTTGTTTGGGCTGCTGAATTTCCTACCAAAACTATTACCATTATTTGTCCACATGGCGCTGGAGGAGGAACAGATGCTTTAAGTAGAATTCTTGCTAAAGTGGGAGAACCAATTTTTAATCAAACAATTATCGTTATCAATCGACCAGGAGCAGCAGGTGCAGTGGGTATGACAGAGGGCTATTTACAAAAACCTGATGGCTATACAGTCACTTTGGCTACCGTAGAATTAATCTTACATCCACTCATGGGGACAGTCCCCTGGAAACCCGATGTATTTAAAGCAGCAATGTTAGTGAATTCTGATCCCTCTGCAGTGACGGTTCAAGCAAAAAGTCCTTGGAATAGTTTAGAGGATTTAGTAAATGATGCGAAAAAGAGGCCTAGAGAAATTAAGATTGGAGTGTCAAGTCCTGGCACCATATGGCATCTTGGAGCAGCTGCTTTAGAAGAAAAAACAGGTTCGGAATTTAATCTAATTCCCTATCCAGGAGGAGCTGCACCAGCAGTTAAAGACCTTCTAGGAGGCCATGTTGATGTAGTGACTTGTAGTCCCGCTGAAGTTGGAGCTCATGTAGATGCAGGTACATTAAGGATTTTGGCAGTTATGAGTTCTAAAAGAGATGCAAAATTCAAAGATGTCCCCACACTTAAAGAATTAGGTTATGATGTGGAATTGGGAACTTGGCGGGCTATCGTGGTGCCTAAAGATACTCCTGATGAGATTGTAGATAGTCTACATCAAGGCTTTAAAAAGGTAATGGAAGAGGAAGAGTTTTTACAATTTATGAAAAACATGGGATTGGGAATTGATTATCGCGGTCCATCTGATTTTGGTAAAATGTTAGTAGAACAAGAAAAACTTTTTGCTCCATTGTTAGAGAAATACGGATTGTTAAAGAAATAACAAGAGGATGTATATGCCCCCATCGCTTATTTTTTGGTGGGGGTATATACACATTAATTAAAAGTGAAAAAAGATGATATTTTATCAGGTTGTATTTTAATAGCTATAAGTATCTATTTTTTAAGGGAGTCAAATTCTTTACCACCAAGTAGTCTTGGAATACCAGGATCAGCATTTTTTCCCCGCTTGGTTTGCTTTGCTTTCGTTATTTTTGGAGGTATTTTTATTATCCGTTCCTTTAAAAAGGGAGAAGCAGAAAGAAAGATAACTTTAATTTTAAAACAGGATTTAATAAGGGTCTTGGCGGTTATTTTGCTTTGTGGAATTTATATCTTTTCTATACCATTTTTAGGATTTATACTTACTTCAATTTTATTTATTGTTTTTCTTATGTTTATATTTCAGGTTAAAAGAATCGGAATAATCATTTTATGGGGTTTTCTTGTCACCCTGATTATTTATTTTATTTTTAAAATTCTTTTAAAGGTTCCACTACCGGCAGGAATGTTTTTTAGTTGAAGATAAAATTTTTCAAGGGAAGAATTAATAGAAAATGAATTTATTAATCAAAGGATTACTTTATATACTGACTCCTAAAGTGTTATTTTTGAATTTTATTGGAGTCGGAGCAGGGATCGTAGTAGGGGCTCTTCCAGGTCTTACTGCGACGATGGCTGTAGCTATTTTAGTTCCTTTGAGTTTTGGTATGAATCCAGTCAGTGCTTTTGCTCTCTTATTAGGAATATATGTAGGAGCTGTTTATGGAGGTAGTATACCCGCTATTTTGATTAAGACTCCAGGGACCCCTGCTGCTTGTGCCACGATATTTGATGGATATCCTTTATGTCAAAAAGGAAAAGCTGGAACTACCTTAGCTTGGGCTACTATTAGCTCTGCGATAGGAGGGTGTATTGGAGTTCTATTTCTAGTATCCCTCTCTCCCTTAATAACTAAATTTGCTCTTAGCTTCAGTGCACCAGAATATTTTGGCTTAGCTGTATTTGGATTAACCGTTATAATTTCTATTTCGGGGGAAGATTTAATTAAAGGATTGGTAGCCGGATTTTTAGGTATTTTGATTTCTACCATTGGACTGGATCCGATTAGAGGAATTCCTCGATTTACCTTTAATCAAATTTATTTATTAGGTGGAATTCCGCTTATCTCTGCACTCATTGGCTTATTTGCTGTATCAGAAGTTTTGTCCAATACAGAGAAAATTTTTCAAAAAGTTCATATAATAAAACAGAAGATAAAAATAACTTTGCCCAAATGGAGTGAAATAAAACATAATGGAGGGTTAATTATAAGATCTGGAATTATTGGTACATTTATCGGTGCACTTCCAGGGGCAGGAGCGGATATCGCAGCTTTCGTAGCCTATAATGATGCAAAACGAAACTCTAAGATTCCTGAGAGATTTGGAAAGGGGGCTATCGAAGGGGTCATCTCAGCAGAAGCTGCCAATAATGCTGTGACAGGAGGAGCAATGATTCCACTTCTTAGTTTAGCTATCCCGGGTGATGCCGTGACTGCTGTATTGTTGGGTGCACTTATGATTCATGGACTTCGACCCGGACCTTTATTGTTGACTGAAAACCCTGAGATAGTTTATAGTTTTTTTGCAAGTTTATTTATGGCAAATGTATTTCTTATTTTTTTGGGTTTGTTAGGGGCTCGATATTTTGTTAAAGTTCTATATCTTTCTAAGAAGCTATTAATGCCTATAATTCTCATTCTTTGTATTGTTGGCTCTTACGCTGTATCCAACAATTTGTTTGATGTAAAGCTTACATTAATATTTGGTATCTTAGGCTATGCTATGCAAAAACTTAATTTTCCTATTGCACCTGTGGTACTGGGAATTGTACTGGGACCTATTGCAGAAGTTTCTATGCGGCAAGCACTAATAATGTCCCATGGAAATTATGCTATTTTTTTTATCCGTCCGATTAGTGTTATCTTATTAATTTTAGCTGTTGCCTGTTTATATATCTCTTTCAAACAAAGGAAAAGCAAAAAAAAGGTTATTTCTGCAAGTCAAGATCACTAAAATATTTAAAAATAAATTTAAAAATAAAGAGTTTAATATAAAATTAATAAAATATTTTTGACAATACTTTTTTAAGAGAAGGGAGAAAAAAATGAAAAAGATGTTTGGAGTCGTTCCTCCCCTGGTGACTGCTTTTAAAGAAAATGGGGAATTAGATGAGAACGCACAAGAAGTAATAGTTAATTTTTTAAAGGAGAGAGTATATGGTTTATTTGTCTGTGGATCTTATGGAAGTGGACCTTTGATGAATGTAGAGGAGAGGAAAAAAGTCTTTGAGATTACTGCAAAGGAGGTTAATGGTAAAATACCAATAATAGCTCATGTTGGAACAACCAATTTAAGAGATTCAATAATTCTTGCCCAACATGCAGAAAAATATGGAGCTGATAGAGTCACTGCTGTTCCTCCTTATTATTATCACCATAATGAAGAAAGTATATTATGTTATTTTTCAGGATTAGTAAAAGCCGTTAAAATACCTGTATATGTATACAATAATCCAAAAACTGTTGGCTACAATATAAATGACCAATTAATTTTAAAATTAATCGATATTGGAGCAAAGGGCATAAAAGATAGTTCTTTTGACATAATGATGTTTGCAAATTATTTAAGAAAAACTCCAGAAGATTTCGATGTAGTTCTTGGAACGGAAGCAATGTGGCTGTCAGCGGTTGCTTTAGGTGCACAAGCCTTTATACCAGGGTTGGGGAATGCTTTTCCGGAAATTTGTGTTGATTTATTTAAAACTGGAATAGACGGTGATATTGTTAAATGCAGAGAAATTCAAAAAAAAGTAAATGCTTTGAGAGATCTGATGTACTCAGTGGGTTCTACTGTGGTGGCAGTTTATAATATGCTTGAGTTTAGAGGAATTGTAAAAACATATCCTAGGAATCCTTTTATCCAAATGAAACCTGATGAAAAGAATAAATTTAAGGACAAATTAATAGAGTCCGGTATTTTGGAGTGATGATATAAATGTATTTTGCGGTTATTGATTGTGGTACTACTAATTCTCGAGTTTACATTGTTAATGGGAAAAAAGAAATTGCAGGGAAGGCTGCTAAAAAAGTGGGGGTCAGAGATACGGCAATACAGGGATCGAATGATGTTTTGAAGGTAGGATTAAAAGAAACTTTTTTAGAAGCTGTTCAGGATGCTGGCCTAAAATTACCTAATATAAATTTTGCTATCTCTTCAGGTATGATAACTTCAGAGATTGGATTATTAGAAATACCGCATCTTTGGGCTCCGACATCAATAGACGATCTTGCTCGAAATATCAAAGAAGTAAGAGATGTAAATATATTTCCTTTAGACCTACCTGTATTTTTTATTAGAGGGATAAAAAATTATTTTCCCAAAAATGCAACTTATAAAGATATTCGGAAAATCGATTTTATGAGGGGAGAAGAAACCCAAATAGCGGGGCTGTTGTCATTATATCCTGATTTTCCACCACCTTTTATTGTAATAATTTTAAGTTCACATACTAAATATATATTTGTTACAGAGAATAGAAAAATTTCTGGGTGCTTAACTACTTTGAGTGGTCAAATTTACGAAGCGCTTAAAAAACAAACTAATGTTGGAAAATCAATTGTTGGGACTGGGGAGAAAGATAATAATTATCTTGATACTAATATATTAGATATTGCTTATGACGTAATCAAAAATGTTGGTTTTCTCCGGTCATTGATTATGCCCAGATTTATGGAAGTTTTATTAAAAACGAAATGGTATGAACGTGAATTATTTGTTAATTCAGCTATAACAGCCGAAGATTTAAAAGTAGTAAACGATTTTAAATTATTAAATTTTTCATTATCAAATAGTAATTTTATATTGGTAGGAAATAAAAATAGATGTGAAATTTTAAATTATATGCTTAAGGAATATTGCGGAGCGAAAAATAAAATAAAAATGATTTATAAAAAAGAAGATGTAGATAAATTAGTCATAGAAGGAGCTATTTCGATCACTGAAAAAGCAGGATACTTTAAGGGGGACATGTAGCAATAATGTATAAAGTTATAATAACAGACTATTATTATCCAAATTTAAATGAAGAGAGAAAAGTATTTGAAGGCACTGGCATTGAAATAATTGATTGTAAAGGTAAATGCAAAAATGAAGAAGATGTAATTCGATATACAAAAAATGCAGATGCAATTATTACACAATTCGTACCAATTACTAAAGAGGTAATTGGTAATTTAAAAAATTGTAAAATTATAGTCAGATATGCGATCGGGTTAGATAATATAGATATAGCAGAAGCAACAAAGAAAAAAATAATGGTTGCAAATGTTCCTGATTACTGTATTGAAGAGGTATCCAACCAAGCATTAACCCTGATGTTAGCAGTTTTGAGAAAATTAACTATTGCAGATAGAGAAACCCGGAAAGGAAATTGTAGCTATGAAAATACTAAACCACTTTACAGATTATCAAAAATGAATTTAGGAATTATAGCTTTTGGTAGAATAGCCCGCGAATTTGTAAAAAAAGCCGAGGTTTTAGGATTTAAAAATATTTTTATCTATGATCCGTATTTTAAAGATTTAAAGAAATTTCCAAATTATAAATTTGTATCTTTAAAATATTTACTTGAAAATTCTAATATAATTTCTATTCACGCACCATCCACAAAAGAAACAAAACATTTAATTAATAAAAAAACTATAAAATTGATGAAAAATGGGGTGTATTTAATAAATACATCGAGAGGAGATTTAATAAATGAAAATGATCTATTTGAAACATTGAGAGAAAATAAATTTTCTGGTGTAGGCTTAGATGTTTTATCAAAAGAAGAAATTGAGAAAAGTAATCCCCTATTACAGTTTGATAATGTGATATTAACTCCTCATATGGGATGGTACTCAGTTGATTCAATTAAGGAGTTACAGAGAAAAGTAGCAGAACAGATTAAAAAGGGATTGCTTGAAAAAAATCCGGATTATTGTGTAAACAGAGAAGTATTGGATTGATTCTATTATTCTTTAATAAGAAAGAAATTTGTAGCATAATTTAGACAGAGAATATCTTAAAAAAGGCCAATACAAAAAAAATATTAAGGGGGTGGAAAAAAGAATATTTATCGTAATATATAAAAAAATAGTTAAAAAATAAAAAAAAGAAAGGAAAAAAAGTATTATGAAAAAATTATTTTTACTTGCATTGGTTGTAATGTTTTTGCTTGTTTCAGTTCAATTTACTATGGCGAAATCTATTACTATGAAAGTAGCTTGGTCGGAAAGTGCTGATCCGTTTGAACATATGGTTTCAGCCGGAATGTATGTTTTTAAGAAATGTGTAGAGGAATATACTGGAGGTGTTATTGAGGTTAAATTATATCCCGCTGGACAATTGGGTGATGCGAAGTCAACTTTGGAACAGGTTAAAGAAGGAGTAATTCAAGGATGTATGAGCATTCCAAGTGGTTTAATTGCAGGAAGGTATTATCCGGATTTCTTTATATTTGATGTTCCATATTTATTCTCAAATTGTGCAGTTGCCTGGGAAGTACTAAATCCAAATTCCGAATTTATCAAGAGGATAAGTGATGACCTTGCTAAAAAAACGGGTCTTCGGTTATTAGACCTTGGTATTGAAGGAATGAGACATTTTACCAACGATATACGCCCAATAAAATCTCCGGATGACTTAAAAGGCTTGAAAATCAGAACTATGGAGGTTCCAGCTCATATGGAAATGGTTAAAGCACTGGGAGCCTCGCCAATTCCTGTGCCATGGCTTGAACTTTATACCTCATTACAAACTGGAGTTGTAGATGGAGAAGAAAATCCAGTGTCCAATATTAATTATATGAAGTTTTATGAGGTACAAAAATATTTAACTCTTGATGGACATATTACTTTATTGGATGCATTTGTGATAAATGATAAATGGTTTAATTCTCAATCTAAAAGTAACCAAAAAGCAATATTGCAGGCAGCAAAAATGATGGCACTTGCTCATAGAGGCATGAACGAAATATTGGAAGGCAAAGGATTAGAATTATTACAGGAGAAGATGGAAGTAATCTTCTTGACGGCCCAAGAGAAAGAAGCATTCAAAGAAGCATGTCAAGGACCAGTTACAGATTATATTAAATCTCAGATTAGTAGACCAGAACTTTTAGATGAATTACTCCAGAAAGTTAAAGAAGCAGAAGGAAAATAAATTAATTAAAGTAAACGAAAAGACGTATCTTAGATAGTTGTTTACTTACAAAATGGGAAAGCTCTTTAATTTTTTAGAGAATTATTGAGCTTTCCCACAAATATTTTTATAAGCATATTTCTTATTTCTTGGCCTCAGGTTTATTAAGGATACAAATAATGAAATTTTTAAAAAAATTATCAAATAATATCAATATCATTAGTATAGTTATTGGAAATTCATTTATTGTTTTAGGACTGATTTTAATTTTTATTGAGGTAATTTTAAGATATTTATTTAATTTTGGGTTTAGATGGATTGAAGAGATTACATGCTTTTCCTTTGCATATGTTGCTTTTTTAGGTGCAAGTGTTGTTTTAGAAGAAGACAATCATATGAGAATTGATGTATTTACGAATAGATTCCCCGGGAGAATTAAAAATAAAATTAATTTAATATTTTCTATATTAATAATAATATTTTTGATTGTTTTAACTTATGAAGGAATAATATTAGTAAAAGTCGGATTGAACGCTAAGGCACCAGCATCACAAATAAGTATGGCACTTCCATATTTTGCTATCCTCTTAGGTAGTTTTTTTATGCTTATACAAGCAATTAATAATTTTTTTAAAGGATTTATTATAAAGAGGAGGAAATAAGTTTGTCTTATATTGTTCCCCTTTTAATTTCATTTTTCAGTCTTTTGTTTTTAGGAATGCCTATTGCCTTTGTATTGGGGATTTCATCAGTTTTATATTTTATAATTTCAGGAAATTATTCGGCTTTATATATAATTGCTCACCGAAGTTTTGCCGGAATGAATAGTTTTGTTCTTCTAGCGGTTCCTCTGTTTATATTAGCAGGAGAAATTATAAATAAAGGAAAGATATCTGAAAAAATATTAATGTTTGCTAATGTTTCTGTTGGAAGATGTAGAGGTGGTTTAGGTTATGCAAATGTTTTAGCTAGTATGCTATTTGGAGGATTAACTGGTTCTGCTCTTGCAGATGTAGCTGCACTCGGGCCTTTAGAGATTGATATGATGACTAAACAAGGATATGATAAAGAATTTAGCACTGCTATTACTGCTGCTTCAGCACTCCAGGGACCAATTATTCCTCCAAGTATTCCTGCTGTATTAATTGCATCGGTTACCGGAATATCTGTCGGAGGTCTATTTATCGGGAGTGCAATTCCTGGAGTTATGGTTGGTTTAGGAGCCATGTTTGTGGTATATATTCTTTCGATAAGAAGAAATTATCCAGTAGAAAAGAAAAAATATACTTTAAAGGAAATTTTGAATATTTTTTTACTAACTATTCCCGCACTTTTTACTATTGTAATAATTTTAGGCGGAATTATTGGAGGCATATTTACACCTACGGAAGCTGCAGCAGTAGCAGTTGTTTACGTAATAATCCTTTCATTAATTACCAGAAATTTAAATATAAAAAATTTTATAAGTGCATTGACATCAGCTCTTAGAACAACTGCAAAAATATTCATAATTGTTGGTTTTGCCACAGTATTTTCTTGGATTATAGCCATTGAAAATATTCCAGAAATAATTTCTAATTTGTTACTTAGCGTTTCTGCCAATAGATACGTGATTATATTAATAATTAATTTGATTATGTTATTTTGGGGGATGTGGATGGATACAGCGCCATCTATTGTTATTTTAATTCCCTTATTTTTACCTATTGCCAAAGAAATTGGAATTCATCCTGTTCACTTTGGAGTTATAATGATTGTAAATTTAATGATAGGTCAAATTAGCCCCCCTTTTGGCATGACCCTGTATACCGCTCAAGCAGTGGGAAAAGTGGAATTTAGCGGATTAATCAAAAATATAATTCCATTTGTTATCATAGATATAGTTGTTTTAATTATGATTACTTATATCCCTGCAATTAGCCTTTGGTTGCCAGACGTATTTAATTTCTTATAAATGAGGAAAATTATGAAATATCAAAATGTGAAAATAGCATACGGAAAAGATACATTAAAATTTGGATTGCCGAAAAATAACCCAGTTGATATTATTATTCCTGAAGTAGTAACTCCTATAAAAGATCTTGATATGGCAATTAAGGAATCATTAAAAAATCCATATGGATGTGAACCTCTTTCTAAAATTATTAATCCAAAATCAAAAATTATATTTATTGTGGATGATAACACTAGACCAACACCAACTAAAAAAATAGTAGTGCCTATATTAGAATTTTTAGAAAATAAAGGAATACCGAATAGTAATATATCAATAATATTTGCCTTAGGTGGACATAGAAAATTAAACAAAAAAGAAATGATTTCAATTTTAGGAGATGAAATAATTAATAATTATTGTGTAATAAATCATGAAGCAAGAGAAATAAAGAAACAGATATATTTAGGTGAAACAGCATTTGGCACACCCGTTTATCTCAACAAGGGAGTATATAAGGCAGATTTAAGAATATTAATTGGGATCATTAAACCGCATAATCAAGCCGGATATACAGGAGGAGGAAAATCTATTTTACCGGGAGTTTGTGGCATAGAAACGATATTATCAAATCATAGTTTTAGGTCAACTGGCCATAAAAAATCTCGTTTAGGAATAATAAAAGGTAATCCTATTAGAGAAGATATAGAGGAAGCATTAAGAAAAATCGGTCCTACCTTTATGGTTAATTTAGTCTCTGATCATTTGGGACATTTTGGTAAAGTCTTTAGCGGGGATTATATTAAAGCCCATAGAATGGGTGTTAAATATTTGGATAGATTAATGAAAAAAATAATTAATAAAAAAGCAGATATTTGTATATGTGGCACCCCAGATCCTATAGATATAAATTTCTATCAAATGTTAAATTCATTGAGTGCATCTTATAGGGTAGAGCGCCCTTTTATTAAAAAAAATGGAATAATTATTGTTGCAGGTAGAGCCCATGAAGGAATAAGTTCTGGAAATTTTTATGCAGAATTAAGGCGTAATGTGAATAATATTCATTTACTATGGAACAAAATAAAACGTTCAAAAGATTTTTCATTTAATGACCGTCCAGCTTTGCATATTTTTTTAGAAGGAGCATTGAAATATGAAATATTAGTTGTGTCTGAAGAAAAAAATCATAAATATTTCCGCGAGATGAATATAATGTTTTATAGAAATATTGAAAATGTTGTTAAATATGCTATTAATAAAAAAGGTTCTTTTTCCAGAATAGTTGTTTTGCCATATGCACCTTATCTTATCTGTAATTATGAAAAAGAAAAAAATGTAAAAGATAATTCATTAACAAGTTTAATAAAAAAATAATTGAGAGGAGATAAAATGAAGAAATGTAAAGGGGTAATCCCCCCAATAGTAACTCCCTTTAAACAAGATGGGAGTATTAACGAAGCTAGTTTAGAAAAATAGCCTTAATTTTTTGAGAAAACCCGGGGGGACCCGGGTAATTTTTTTTGCCCTTTTTTCATCTAACACAAGGATATCATGGTGATATAAAAGAATGGTATCAAAAAAATATCCATAAAATGAAACTCCATATAGATACGAAAGATTGGATTGAAAGGGAAGTATATGGAAAGGGGAGGTGGTCAAATTCAAATAATTTATCTAGACATATAAAGTTAAAATTTAAAGATAGAAGAGGAGGTGAAAAGAAAAAAATATTTAATGTCAGGATAATTCTAGATCTTGAAAAAAAGAATGAGAAAAAATAAATTTCAATGGAAGTAAAAGATTTTAAGGAGGAAAGATGATGAAAAATTTTAAAAAAAGTATTTTTGTTTTGGCATTAGTAGTATTTTTAATGGTAGGACTCTTCACTGGAATGGCGATTGCTGAGGAAAAGATAATCAAGATTGGCACTGTATTTCCGTTAACTGGTCCTTGTGCTCTTGCTGGTGCTCGTTGTAAGGCGGCTGTGGAGACTGCAGTAGAAGTTATTAACAATATCCATCCTGAGTGCGATGTTCCTTTAGCTAATCAGAGTGGTATCCTTGATGGATATAAAATTGTTTTAGTCCATGCTGATCATCAAGGAAAACCCGATGTAGGTAAAACTGAAACTGAGCGACTCTTCAATCAAGA
>NMQN01000554.1 GCA_003575245.1 Candidatus Atribacteria bacterium 1244-E10-H5-B2
TTATCGATATAAGAGGGTTTACTAAGCTTGCTGACCAGCTGGACCCGGAGAAAGCTACGGAAATAATAAATAATATATTTGAACCGATAGTTGGCTTAATAGATAAATACGGCGGCGGTATTAATAAATTTTTAGGCGATGGATTAATGGCTATATTTGGTACACCTTTTAGCCATGAAGATGACCCCGAGAGAGCAGCAAGAGCAAGTTTAGAGATAATGAAGTCCATAGAAGAAAATGGGAAGATAAAAATAGGTAACAAAGTAAGAAATTTAAAGGCGAGGATTGGAATTAATACCGGATTGTGCATATCCGGCGAGATTGGTTCAGCTTCAAGAAAAGAATTTACAGTCATAGGAGATACGGTAAATTTAGCCTCTCGTCTGCAAGCAAATTCAATTCCAGGGGAAATATTAATCGGTGAAAAAACTTTCCGGAGAATTCAAGATAGTTTTATAATTTCTTCTCCCCGCAAATTGAAGATAAAAGGTAAGAAGGATTTGGTCTTAGCTTACACTTTAAAAGGAGAGAAGAAAAAAATTAGTTTACTTGAACGAAAGAAAAAATATTATTCTCCTTTTATAGGAAGAGAAAAAGAATTAAAAATCTTAAGAGAAGCTTTAAAAAAATCCTACCAATCAAAAGGACAAACAATTGAAATAAGCGGTGAATTAGGGATAGGAAAATCAAGATTAATCTTAGAGCTTACCAAAGATTCTTTGGCTAAAGAATTTAATATTTTATCCGGTAATTGCTCATCCTGGGAAGAATCAAAACCTTATGCTCCTTTGAAGGAAATATTTACTAAAATCTTTGGAATAAAATTTGATGATAATCTCCAAGAAATTGAGAAGAAAATAGAAAATAAAATAAAAGGAATCGATTCTTCACTATTATTTGCCTCTTCATATTTTTCAAGACTATTATCCTCAAAGATTAAATCCCTGGAAGAAATAATGGAGCAATCAAAAGAAGAAAGCAATTTGTTCATCAGAGTAGTGAAAAAATTACTGTGTAGTTTTTCTTCCCAAAAACCCCTTCTTATAATTATTGAAGATGTTCAGTGGATTGATGATGCATCTGCGGAATTTTTAACTCGATGTTATAAAGAACTTAAAGAATATCCCATTCTGCTTATATATAGTCTTAGAGAATCACTCAAAAAGAGAGAGTCTATTGCCGGGTCTAAGAGAATAAAATTATTACCCTTAAAGAATACTAAATCTGCTAAGCTAATAAGATTTTTAATAAAGAAAAAAGATATCTATCAATTAATGAAAGATAGAATAATTTTAACTGCTAATGGAAATCCCTTGTTTATTGAAGAAATTGTCAGGGGAATTGAAGAAAGAAGGTTATCGGCAGATAAAGATAGATTAGGTAATTACACAGAAATCTTTGCTGGTTTTCAAATACCAGATACTGTTCAGAGTATTGCACGAGCAAGAATTGATCTGCTTCCAGTGGGATTAAAAGAGATTTTATGTCAGGCATCAGTTCTTGGAAGATATATCGAAATTAATCTCTTCCAAAGAATTACCAATTTGAAGGACAAGGTATTATTTGATTTACTGAAGAAATTGCAAAAACACGAATTTATAGAAGAAGTAGAGGCAGTACCTCAACTTCAAAGATATTTCGCCTTTACTCATTCTCTTATCCAAGAAATAGCTTACAATAGTCTACTTTTTAAAACCAGAAGAAGCCTGCATACTAAAATAGGGTCAGTTATGGAAGAAATTTATTCATCTAAAATAGATGCAAAAGTTGAAGAATTGGCCTATCATTTTAAAAATAGTAATGACCCAGAAAAAGCTGTTTTTTATTTAAACAAATCTGGAGATAAAGCCCAATTCATATATGCTTTTTCAAATGCGGTGAATTATTTTCGGGATTGCATTAAGATTTTAGAATTAACGGAACTTGAAAAGGAACAACTGACTCAACTTTCAGAAATATATAATAAATTAGCTTTTTCCCAATCGATTATTGGAGAGAGAAAAGAAGCGGAAATAAATTTAAATAAAGCATTAAAGTATTGCAGAAAAACTAAAGACAAAGATAATGAATCTTTGATATTAATGTGCATGGGAAATTTATATGGGGATATGGGACAGTGGGATAAGGCAATTGAATATTTTAAGAATAGTTTATTGATTAGTGGAGAATTAAATAATTTAAAAAGAAAAGCAAGCATCTTAAAGGGCATAGGGTTAGCATGTCTATTTAAGGGAGATATATCTACCGGATATTCTTATCTTAAAAAAAGTTTAAGAATATGTAAAGAAGTATCTGACGTAAATACATACGCCTTGCTTTTAAATAATTTGGGAATATATTATGATATGTTGGGGAAATGGGAGAAGGCAATTAAAAAGTATAAAGAAAGTATAAGAATCGCAAAAAGTAACAATAATATTATTTTTATATCTAATTTCACAAGCAATCTTGGTTTTGCTTATTCTTCGTTAAATAAATCAGAACAAGCTGTATACTATTTTAATAAAAGCATTAAAATGTCAGAAAAAATTGGTGATATTTACAATAAGGGTATAAATTTAATTCATTTGGGTGAAGAATATCTTAAAAAAGATAATTTTAGTAAAGCAAAATATTATATTATTCAAGCAGAAAAGATATTTAATAAATTAGAAGATAAGTTAGGATTAGCAGATGTATTTAAACTAAAAGGAATATTGTCTAAAAAACTAAAAGATTGGGAAAGCAGTAATAAATTTTTTAAAAGGTCTATTAAGATTTATTCTCAGCAAGGAGATAGACTTAATGAAGGTGAAACCTATTATGAATGGGGAGATATGTTATTTATAAAGAAAAATAAAGATTTAGCTGAAAAGAAATTATTAAAATCCAAAAAAATATTGGAAAGTATTGGTGCAAAAAAGTATCTTAGAGAAATTGAGAAAAAATTAGATAAACTTGAAAAATAATAGATAAAAAAAATATTATAATTACGTTAGTGTAAACTTTTGCGGTGCAGTAAGAAAGTGATATATTCCCATTACCGTTTTCACGAGTACAAGTTTCATGGGAATGACACTGACATTTTTATTGGTTATTTGCATTTTTTATTATTTGTTATATAATATAAGTGGGGGATGGTATAAAGTAAAGGAGTTTAAATTTTCAAAATAAACTCCCGATAATAGCAAATCAATCGAAAGGTTGAGACGCAAAGTCACAGACCTAAGGTTATTAAGTTAGCTAAGGTAGCTGGGCCACCGAAGGAGATGATAAAAATGAAGAAAAGAATAGATTTTAAACTTCTATCTGTTCTCTGTGTGGTAGTAATAGTCTTTTTAGCTCTATCTACCTTTGCCTTTTCTGCTAAAAAAGAAAAGGTTGGAGAGTGGATAGGCGTAGAGGGCGGTTCTATCACCCTTGAAGACGTTACCATTACTTTTGATTCAGGTATTCTGACCAAGGACACTAAAATATTCATCATATATTTTGGTGATAATGTTTACCAATTTGGACCTGAAATAAAGGTTGATGGGACATTTACCTTGTATTTTGCTGATGCACCATCAGGTGAATCAGTAGTAATGACTTTTAAACAAGGTGAATGGGTAGAATTAACTTGTGTTGACGGATATGTAGAAACCGACCACTTTTCACGATATCGTGGTGGTTGGTAAGTTTCTAAGAACTTAATACCATCCCCCCCCCCTAAAAAAAATTAATATTCAAATAAAATAACCCCAGGTTAATTCCGGGGTTATTTTATTTTACAGCCAATTCAATTAATTGACGCTCATCTGGTAGCTATGTTAAAATCAGTAAGACAATCTATCTTATGATTGTAACCCAAAAAGCACACAAAATAGTAATGTAGGGGCATAATGCATCGTGCTCACAGGACAAATTAGGAAATAATAAGGCGAGGGCACAATTCATTGTGCCCCTACAAAATCATAAAATCTGTAGGGGCTTGATTCATCAAGCCCGCAATAAGAATGGGTCAGATACATCTGACCACTACAAAAACTAAAGAAGGGGCGGATAAATCTGCCTTTTACAGAAACAGAAAAGGAGGATAGATTCCCGCTTCCGCGGGAATGACATAAGGAAACGGGAATAAATTAGTCGTTAGTGAATAGTGAATAGTCGTTAGCAAAGAAAATAAGATTAAGAAATACAAAAGCTGAATTTCCACTTCCGTAAGTAACGACAGAGAAGTATGGAGAATTAATTGTATGACAGAAAATAAAGACCCTTATAATAAATTAAAAAAGCAGTTATATTTAGCCAGAATAATATTTCATATACCTAATTTTATAAAATTGTCTTTAAGATTACTTAAAGATAGGAAAGTTCCCTTTTATTTAAAATTATTGGTATATGGAGCAATTGCTTACGTATTATCGCCTTATGATTTAATCCCTGATTATTTAGTTCCGTTTTTAGGATTTTTTGAAGATATTATTATCGGAATATCATGTTTAATTGGTTTGGTTAAGGGTAGCCCGCCTGAGGTGGTAGCGGGACACGTAAAAATAATAGATATAGAGAATAAGCAGAGATATAGGTTTTTTCGTTAATAGAGAGGATAATTAGAAAATATGCGAATTGGAATTAAATCATTAGGCTGTCCTAAAAACTTTGTCGATACTGAAGTAATTTGTGGAAAGTTAAGAGAAAAAGGATACCAAATAAGTGAGAAGATTGATAATTCAGATATAGTCATTATAAATACCTGCAGTTTCATAAGGGATGCTGTTGAAGAATCCATTGAAGAAATCCTTTCACTGGTAAAGCTAAAAAAAGAAGGAAAGATAAAGCATATAATAGTAACCGGGTGCCTTCCTCAGAGATATAAAGATGACAATTTTTATCAGGAACTTCCTGAAGTCGATGCTTTTTTAGGAGTCGGAGATTTATTGGTTGTTGATAATGTAATAAAAAGAGTTTTGCAAGGTGAACAAATCTATAAAGTTAGCTCTGAACCTAAATTTCTTTATAACCACAATACTCCCCGAACTATTTTAACCCCCCAGCATTATGCCTATATTAAAATATCTGAAGGCTGTCAAAATAATTGTTCCTATTGCCTTATACCAAAAATCAGAGGAAATCATCGTAGTAGAAGGATGGAAGATATAATTGAAGAAGTAAAATTGATTTCCAAAAAACAAAATCTTTCCGAGATAATTTTAATTGGTCAAGATACAACTTTATACGGAACCGACCTCTATGGAGAATATAGATTAGCTGAATTGTTAAAAAAACTTTCTCTTCTCGAAATAAATAATTTAAAATGGATAAGACTTTTATATACCCATCCCACTCATTATAATGATGAATTAATTGAAGTTATAGCCAGTTATCCTAAAATATGTGCCTATTTGGATTTACCTTTACAACATATAAGTGATAAAATACTAAAAAGAATGAATAGACCGGTTGAAAAAAATTATGTTATTTCGTTAATTAATAAATTAAGAGATAGAATTCCAAATTTATCTTTGCGTACTACTTTTATGGTGGGATTCCCCGGCGAAACTGATAAGGACTTTGAAGAACTATTGAGTTTTGTAAAAGAATTCCGATTTGAAAGATTAGGAGCTTTTGTTTTTTCCCGGGAAGAGGGGACTCCGGCTTATGATTTTCCCCAACAAATTCCTATGAGAATTAAGAAGGAACGCCTGAAAGAATTAATGTTAACCCAGCAGTCGATTTCAGAAGAAATAAATAGTTCTTATATAGGAAAAGTAATTGAAGTGCTGATTGATGAAATAAAATCGGGGAAGGCAAAAATTGCCATTGGACGAACTAAAGGAGATGCTCCGGAGATAGATGGAAAAGTTGTAGTAAGAACGGACAAGGCACAAGTCGGAAAATTCGTAAAAGTAAAAGTAACAAAAGCTTCCGAATATGATTTAGTAGGAGAGATTGAATGATACTGAAAAATATAATATTAGTCGGGTTGAAAGGAACGAATAAATCAGAAATTGGAGAAGAATTGGCACGTAGATTAAAGATGAAGTGCAT
>NMQN01000496.1 GCA_003575245.1 Candidatus Atribacteria bacterium 1244-E10-H5-B2
TTGAGACGATCTAACAGGCGTTTCGTCTCCTGCTCCATGTGATGCTCGTCCATTATACCAATCGGGCCTAGATTTACACTCACCGCTTCGCGTCCCATAAAAACGTTACCAACCACATCCAGGTTGTCGGCCAGAGCCAGGTCCTGATAAACCATCTCGATACCCTGCTGGCGTGCATCCCAGGAATTGACAATATGTGCCTTCTTGCCTTCGATTAAGATCTCTCCTTCATCAGGGATATATGCCCCACTGAGAATCTTCATCAGTGTAGATTTTCCTGCGGCGTTGTCGCCCACCAATCCCAATACTTCATTTCGTTTTAGTACAAGGCCTACCCCGCACAATGCCCGTACACCACCAAAGTTCTTCTTGATGTTCCGCATTTCCACAATAGGTGTGGCTTCTGTCATGGGTTTCCTTCCTTTCTCTAAAAAATATAAAAAGTTATTACTGCACTTAAAAAAAATTTTTTGTACTTCTGACCTAATTAAAGCATACCCTCAATAATTAAGAAACCTTTCGCTTCGCTCCGGGTGACACTCCTTTTTCGCAGTAGACTCAGATATTATATAGGAATAGTGATGGACTGACCCATCACTATTCCTGTTTTAACTAGCTGTTATTTTTTTATTCCAATCCGGTAAATTCACTGGCATCCCAGTAACCGGAATCAATAATAGCAGCCTGTACATTGCTCTGGTCTACAGTAACAACTGCAGACGGCTTGGCAGGAACATCAATAACGCCATTGTTGTACACGTTAGTTTCTTGAGGTGTACCACCTTCAAGATAAACGATAGCTGCGGCGATAGCATCACTAACCAGTGTACGAACATCCTTTAAGACAGTCATGGACTGCTTGCCATCAATGATGTACTGTACGGAGGCTATCTCAGCGTCCTGACCAGTAACCACAAAGCTGGAAACATCGCTGTCGGCTGCAAATGCATCAGCAAGAGCACGACCGGTGCCATCGTTCGGAGCGAGGATGAATACATCGCCCTTATCAGCAGCGCCAGCAACAGTAAGCTGGTCCTCAGCTAGACTCTTGGCGTCGTCGAAGCTCCAGTTGGTTGTAACCTGGCCGATGATCTGTCCCATCTCGTCACGGGTTAGTGTAGCCTTGTCCTGAAGAGCAACAGCTTCACTTGAGTTGATGATAACAAAGGTGCCATCAGCAATCTTGGGCTGCAGGATATTCCATGCGCCTTCAAAGAAGATGAAAGCATTGTTATCAGAGGCAGCGCCAGCATACAGGTAAAGCGGGTTGCCGGTGCCGGTAGCCTTGTCAACCAGGTATTGGGCCTGAGCCTCGCCAACAGAAATGCTGTCAAAGGTAACATAGTAATCAACAGCATCGGTGTCAGTGATCAATCGGTCATAGGAAATGACCTTTACGCCTGCATCCCTGGCTGCTTCTGCAGATGCAGCGGCAGCAGCGCTATCCTGCGGGCAAATGATGAGAACCTCGACACCCTTGGTGATCAAAGCTTCAACATTCTCTTTTTCTTTGGCGGAAGATGCCTCGCTGAAGAGAATCTCAACGTCGTAACCTGCTGCTGAGAGTGCGTCATTGAAGCGGGTCTCGTCCTGTATCCATCTCGGCTCGTCCTTAGTCGGAAGAACAATACCAACAGATCCAGTAACTGCATCTTCTACAGCTTCTGCTCTACATCCAGCGCCCATAAATGCTAAAGATACGGTCAGCACTAATGTAAGTATTAAAACTAATATTTTCTTCATTTCGATCTCCTATTGTAATTTTTACTATTTAATCAACTTTAACAATTTCTTCTTGAGATTTGTTTCTATAAAAGCGATTGATAAACAAATCTCATCTTTTCACATAAGCTCACCTCCTTACTGTCTGATTACATATATCCTTTTTTGTTGTACGCCTCCTTTCTTTATTTTTACAAAAATTCTTATATATTTTATTTATATATAAAAATTAAAAATAAATTATTTTTTTAATATATCTACTCTTTAAACTAGTTGTTTATATTTTCAAGATGATATCTACTTGGGTCGATCCTGTAAGGGAATTCATTCGTTAGTATAGATTCAATTGCATTAAAAGAAGCACCTCTTATACATGTATCCTTTCCAAGTGAAGATATTTTAATCGCCGGTATGACAAAAGGTATAGACTTTTTAATTCTCTCCGTTATCGGTTTTATAAATAAATCATTTACTTCAGGTAGTTTAAAAATATCACCGCCTAATACTACTAATTGAGGATCTATGATTAAAATTAGATTGATTATTCCTATGGCTAGTAATTCAACTATGGCAGTTATAATATCATTTGCAAGTTTGTCGCCTTTGATTGCTGCCCTGCATATTAGAGACAGGGTTATTCTTTCAATATTGTTTTTTACCATATCCATAATTATAGTTTTTCTACCTTCTTTGATTTCTGATATGGTTCTTTCTATGATACTTTTTTCTGATATATATTCTTCTAAAAATCCTCTTTCTTCTACTTTAAAATCTAATTCTTTAGAATTGGATATTGTAAATCCTATTTCACCTGCAGAGCCGCCGGAACCTCTAAAAAGTTTATTGTCAATGATAATTCCTGCTCCAACTCCTTTACTTACCTCTACAAATATAATAGTGTCATAATTTTGCCCCTCTCCGTAGTACTTTTCTCCTATAGCAGATAAATTGGCATCATTTTCTACAAATACAGGGATGTTAAATTCACTTGTAATAATATTTTTTAAATTAAAGTCTTTCCATTCCCAGTCCTTATAATGATTAGCATTTAAAACTCTCTCAGTATTTATATCAATAGCTGCCGGTACCCCTATGCATGCAGCCCCAATTTTATATGAACTTGAATTTTTGTTATTTGTATATTTATTTATAAACCCTTTTACTTCAGAAATAATTCTTTTTACTGCTCTTTTATTTTTCATAATTACAGAGCCTGTAAATTTCTCAATTACCTCACTGCTCAAATTAACTAAAGCCATTTCTAATCTTTCTTTTCCCAAATCTATTCCTATCACAAAAAATTTTTCACTATTAATTATAAGCGGTGTCGGCCTTTTTCCCATTTTGGTTTTTATTCTTTCTGCTTCAATCACATAGCCTTTTTCTATAAGTTTCTCTATTGCTCTTGAAACTGCTGGCGCACTAATCCCTAAATCTTTAGATATTTTAGCTCTCGGAATTGGATTTTTTAGGCGTAGATGATTAAAAATTATTGATATATTAATCTTTTGCTGCAACAGCGAATTTGCGTTGCTTGAAAATTTAATTGAGCTCCTCATACAATATACTTACTTACTTACTTATTGTTATTAAATTTGTGATAAGATTATAACAGAAAAAGCTTATTAGTCAATATACTAAATTTATTTTTTACAGCAATTCATTATCTTCCCTCTATCCTACACAAAATACCAGTTAAATGAGCATAATTTTAAAATATTTTTAACTGAATTATTGTCTATCCAATGTATTAATTTATCCAGTATTTTTTTGGCATCAGGGTTTTGACTCAAAAAATAATACCTGGCTTTCACTTGTCTTGCCGCCACCATTTTTTAAATGAGATGGATTGTTGTTAAAAATATGATATAGGACAATAGCATGTTTAATGTTTTGGATATGAACCCTTTTAGTCATGTTTGGTAGATAGCCTTAATTATCCAATACAGAGTTGATGGACTTCTCATGTATTTCCCTGGTTAGAGTTATTAATTTGTTATTTTTCATAGTATTAAAATTTTAAACAATATATGAATGAATTTCAATCATACGAATTCACAGAGTTGAAAAGTGTAAATAAACTTTGTATAATGCAGTGGATTTACCAGGTTAGGAATTTTTACAAGTAGGAGAAAAATGCTCAAACCAGAAGATTTTTTTGATCTTTCTCAAACCCGGTTCAATAACCTTTTCGACAATACTGAACTGCGTCAGGGAGCTTATTTAAGAGGTGATACCCTTGTTGGAAATGGCTGTGTAGTTGAGCATACAACAAAGCTAAAATCCTGTGTCCTGCCAGGAGATAGTAAGGCAGGACATTTTGCATATATTGGCGGCAGCATTCTCGGTAAGGTAAATCTTGGTGCAGGAACAAAACTGGCAAATTTAAAGATAGTTGAATCAAACTCAAACAAACACAAAAATTAGAGCAAAGGATGTAACCACAGAGGCACTGAAATTAGTAAGATATAAAAAGTGGTTTTAAAAAAGGAGGTAAAGACATGGGCAAATTATTTGGAACAGACGGAATAAGAGGAGTTGCAAATCAATACCCGATCACCCCTGATATGGTTATACAGATTGGGCAGGCCACTGCGTATATACTAAAAAAAGAAGGGCATCACTCAAAAATTGTTATAGGTAAAGATACAAGGCTTTCTGGTTATATGATAGAAAGTACCCTGGTGTCAGGCATATGTTCTATGGGAGCAGATGCTATACTTGTGGGTCCTGTACCAACCCCTGGTATTGCTTTTTTAACTACTAACCTGAACGCGGACGCAGGAATAGTGATTTCTGCTTCACATAATCCATACCGGGATAACGGAATCAAGATATTTTCAAAAAACGGATATAAACTAACTGACGAAGAAGAGCTGAAAATTGAAGAGCTGATATTTTCAAAAAAACTCCCATCTCTTCTTACCAGTGCTGAAAATCTGGGCCGTGCGTTCAGGGAAGAAGATGCAAGTGGAAGATATATAGTATTCCTCAAACATTCATTCCCCAGGAATCTTAACCTTGAAGGAATGAAGATTGTGCTTGATTGTGCAAATGGCGCTACGTATAAAGTTGCCCCTATATTGTTTAAGGAGATGAGGGCTGAGATTATTACTTTAAATGTTAACCCTGATGGCCAGAATATTAACCTGGATTGCGGCTCACTCTATCCGGCAAATCTCGTAAAAGAGGTAGTTGAAACTAAAGCGGATATCGGTCTTGCTTTTGATGGTGACGGGGACAGGTTAATAGCAGTTAATGAAAAAGGCAACATAGTCAATGGCGATAAGATAATTGCAATATGCGCAAAAAAATTGAAAGAGGAAAGTATGCTAAAGAATAACACTGTAGTTACAACTATAATGAGCAATCTAGGACTTTCTGTTGCATTCAAAGAGATGGACATTAAGAATGTAACAACAAAAGTTGGCGATAGATATGTGCTTGAGGAAATGATAAAACATGATAGTGTTATTGGAGGAGAAGATTCCGGCCATATAATTTTTAAAGAACACCATACCACAGGTGATGGTATTTTAACCGCACTACAACTTCTATCCGTTATGAAAAAAGAAAACAAGCCCCTCTCGGAACTGTCAAAGATTATTAAAACTTTCCCTCAGGTTCTGATAAATGTTAAGGTTAAAAGGAAAGCCCCACTTGAAGAAATACCTGAACTAAAGAGTATAATATCAGAAGTTGAAAAGGAACTCGCTGACAAGGGCAGGGTTCTTGTAAGATACTCCGGCACTCAGTCTATTTGCAGGGTGATGCTTGAAGGCCCTGATAAAAGCGATACTGAAAAACTTGCCAGCAAAATAGCCAAAGTGGTGGAAGATAAATTAAATTAAAAAATTATCAATGTTCTATATTTTTTAATTCTGAGGCGGCATCCTTGTCAAGTACAACAGTAGTCTCTCCACTATGAAGTTGTATTGCTGAAGCAGTTATTTGAGATGTTATGGGTCCCTCAAGAGCTTTAGCAACAACTTTTGCTTTTTTCTTTCCATTAGCAATCATAAGTAAATGCCTTGCTTCAAGAATTGTCCCAATTCCTATTGTGATTGCAAAATGCGGCATCTGCTCTCTTTTTATTTCTGCCTTCTTATAAAAACTTTCATAATTATCATCTAAAGTCTGCTTTGCTAACGGCTCAATTCTTGTTCTTGATGATAGCGATGACCCGGGCTCATTAAATGCCCAGTGACCATCTCCGCCTATCCCAAGAAGCTGTATGTCTATCCCTCCTGCTTTTCTTATCTCATCTTCATACCATTGGCAAAACTTCTCCGGCTCTTTTGAAAGCCCGTCAGGTACATGGGTGTTTTCTTTCTTAATATTTATATGTTTAAAAAGTTCTTCATACATAAACCTTGCATAACTTTGGTCCAGATCATATGGTTTACTAAGATCAATACCAATCCCAAGATATTCATCAAGATTAAAAGTTTTAACCTTTGAAAAATCAAGTCCTTGTTTGTGCATCCTTATAAGTTCTTTATATGTTCCTATTGGCGTGCCTCCGGTTGCCAGCCCAAGAACACAATCAGGTTTTGATCTTATGCATTTTGCAATAATCTCTGCTGCGCACCTACTCATTTCCTCATAATTATCCTTCACAATAATATCCATTAATACCTCCTTTAAAAATCCATTGAACATTTTCGGAAAAAACTTCAGCAGTACATTCCAGCCAATCTGCAAATTATAGTATCCTTTGCTGATTTTATAGTCAAGCATCGAATTGCTGATTCCTTATTTTATTTCTTCAATTATTCTGTGTAAAGTATATAATATAAAAAAATACAAATTTTAACAGGCGGGTGATACACATAACTGTAATAGATATAAACTTCATTATAACGGAAATCTTAAGGCTTCTACCCTTCTTCATTCCAATTATAATAATTCAATATGGCCTGATGATATTTGCTCTGGTCCAGCTTTTTAAAAATGAAGCTGCATATTTACCAAAATGGGGCTGGGCTTTAATTATTATTTTTATCAATATTATCGGCCCGGTTGTTTTCTTAATAGTAGGTAAAAAGAAAGAAATAGAAAATGATTAAGGTTGTTAATTTAAGAAAAAGCTATGGCCGCCTGGAAGCACTGAAATCTATCAGCTTTGAAGTTGAAAAAGGTTCGGTATTTGGCTTCATTGGAAGAAATGGCGCCGGGAAAACTACGACAATGAATATCCTGACCGGATTGATTAAATTTAATGAAGGTAAAATATTCATTAAAGGAAAGGATTTCTTAAAAAATAAACAGGAACTTATAAGATCTATTGGATATCTGCCCGAGACCCCGACTTTTTATAATTATATGAATGCTTACGAGTATTTAAATTTCATTGACGAAATTATAGGATGCGATTTAAAAAAATCCGGTAAAAGTGTTGGCAAACTTCTGGAAACAGTTAAACTAGCAAAACATGGAAAAAGACGTATTGGCGGATACTCACGGGGAATGAAACAAAGACTGGCACTGGCAGTAGCATTTATGAACAGTCCTGAAATTCTCTTTTTAGATGAGCCTGCATCTGCGCTTGATCCTGAGGGAAGAGTGGAAATGCTCGAACTTATCGAAGGTCTTAAGGATGATAAGATTACTATTTTCCTGTCGACACATATCCTAAATGACGCAGAGAGGGTATGTGACAAAATATGCATTATAGATGAGGGTAAAATACTTTTGACTAAAAATCTGTCTGATTTATACGAAACCTATATACAGCCTATTTTTGATGTTGAATTTGAAAAAGATCCTAAAAGTGAAGTTAATTTATTAAAAGAGCTTAGCTGGATTGAAAGTATTAAAGAAAATGGCAAAAGGATAAGCCTTTACGTTAAAGATATAGATTATGCTAAAAAAGAAATCTTAAAGGAGCTTTCAAAACTTGATAATAATGTTACCAGTTACCGGACCAGGAAAAGCACACTGGAAGATATTTTTATGAGAATGGTAAGTAAAAATGAGATCATTTAAAGCTTATTTTAAAAAAGAGATATTGGAGTCCGTTAGAGGCAATAAATACCTGATTTTATTTGTAGGTACTATTTTCTGGGCTTTGTTGGATCCATTGATGTTAAAGCTTTTACCTTTACTTCTAAAAAATTATTTACCTGCTGACCTGACTGATCTATTTTCCACTTTTACCCGCGATACAGCTTTCCAGACTTTTATAAAAGATTTATTTCAAATTGGAACAATTATTATTGCACTTACCTTAATGGGACTGCTTTCCAATGAAGTTTACTTAAAAAAACTAGTCTTCCCCTATTCCAGGGGGGTAAATCCTGCGGGTATTGTGCTTGCAAAATATATCCACTATACGGTTACAATTTCTCTTTTTATACTAATAGCCTTTTTGACTAATTATTTTTATATCAACAGGCTTTTCACCGGAGGGGTTTTATCAATTGAAATTGCGCTAAAATCATCACTTTTATATATCCTCTATTATTCCGTATTGTTATCCATACTTTTATACCTTAGCAGCCTATTTAAAAAAGGTATAATTGCCGGAATTACGGTCCTTGTTCTTGGATATAGTCTGAGCATTTTCAATCAGTTTGAGACTATAAGAGCCTATCTCCCAAATTATTTGCTTTTTAAGGCAAATGAAATCGGACATATTTTCGATAATTCCTTGATTCCTACTGTCATTGTTTCATTTTGCATAATCATACTCCTGGTCTTCTTTTCAATCCTGCGTATGAAAAAAATTGATGTTGCCTGAATATCATAAATCGAAACGAAATTGCCACATTTTATCGGAGCACCCGTTTAAATAATTAACAATTTAAGAATATTATTGCAGAATAGTCCAAGGTTATCTATAGATTAAAAGATGGAATAAATACAAGGAACTTGACGCAGTAGACTTCATTGCAACTCCAAGCTTCCATATCCCAAATAATTAAAAAAATTATGAAGTGGATCCTCTTAAAAATTTTTTATTGATTTATGTATTGTTAAAATAATTAATAAATATATAACTTAATTAATTTATATTTGTATCTTGACATTAATATTATAATGTCTTAATATTTAAAAAAGATAATTAATTATAAGTTCTTTTGAAAATTTAAATTCTATTTTAGTAATAGAGGCTATGACTTACATTCAGCTATTTGGGCACTTTAGAATGTAACGAGCCAGTAGTGCAACCGGCTATTGCTTTTTTATTTGAAAAGAGTAAGCCATCTAGCCTCTAGGTTAGGTGGCTTTTTTTTGGGAGAAAATTAATGAGGGTTAAATTAAAAATAATCTTAATAATAACATTGGCTGCAGCATTGATAGCAACCATTGCCTTTTCCAATGCCTTTAGCTACAAAGCTGCAAATATAGACCGTAGCTTTACTGAAAGCAGTACATATAAGACGGAAGATATAGGGAAAGCAGTAATAATAAAGGAAAATATATCTATCAAAGATAATAGTATAGATACAGGAGCAATACTATCCAGAATATCAGACAATCTTGATAAAGAAATAAATAGCATATATAAAGAATACAAAGCAGAAGTTCTGGGAAACGCCACAACCAGTAAAGCTACTGAAATTGCTGCTGCTCCGGTAGAATCTATTACCAATTTAAATGAATTTGAAGCAGCAGTGCTTTACCTCATTAATACCATAAGAGTCTCAAACGGACTGGGGGCGTTAGAGCCAAATCAAATGCTGACAGATATCGCCAGGTCAAGAAGTAACGATATGATAATCAACTCCTACTTTTCACACTATACACCTGATGGGCGAAACATTTTTAATATATTCCGCGAAAATGGAGTATCGTATGTAAATGCTGGAGAGAACCTGGGTCAATCCACACCAGCTTCCAGTGGAACTCCTGAAGCACTCACTGATGCATGGATGGCAAGTCCTACCCATAAGGCAAATATCTTGAGATCCGTATATTCCAAAATTGGAATTGGAGTAGTTGATGGTGGAGATAGAAGAGTAGTAGCTACTGTATTTATTAATTAACTATTTATGTCAATATAGTTTTACGGACGCCTAGACAAACACCCTGGATAATATATATCCGGGGTGTTTAATTTTGATTTCCTTCTGTCTTATAATCAAAAACTCCTTTTCTAATCAACCCAAATTATTATAATAATTACAACAAATAATCCATATAGTCAAAATAAATTTTATAAATAAAAAAATAATGATAGTATTTATAGTATGGATACAAAAAAATCCTTTCCGGATAAAAAAAGGAAGATTATAAGATATTTAGGAATAGCCCTGATAATCATAGGTCTAGCAATTATAATATATCCTTTCTATATTAACCTTATTCTGGCAAGAAGAGAAGCGGACATACTCACTTCCTGGAATGTAGAGCTGACATCCCTGCAGGATACAAATGGCAATAAAGAAATTGAATCAACTAATAATAAAGAGGATTTAATATTAGAAAAGGATACCAAACTTGTTGATCCTGAAAAAAAACTGCCATTTAAAATTTCAATTCCAGAGATAGATTTAGAGTGGATAGTAAATGAAGGAACTGACTATAGAACTCTTAGAGAAGGCCCGGGGTTTTATATCGACTCAACTCTCCCAGGTGAAGCTGGCACATGCGTAGTTGCCGGACATAGAAGTACCTATGGAGCGCCCTTCAGCAGGCTTGATGAACTTGAAGAAGGAGATGAGATATTTCTGGAAACAGATGGAAATGAAGAATTTACATATATCGTTACAGGTAAAAAGGCAGTGATTCCAACTGATATGAGTGTCCTTGAAAACACTGATTACCCAACACTACTGTTATCTACCTGTACACCAAAATATTTTGCGACAAGAAGACTGGTTATTTTTGCCAGGATAATTGAATAGTATATATGGAATAATATAATTTATAATTTCTGTATTAATTTTTTAAAAATATAGACCTCTTTACATTTATCCTGTAAAATTTGTATTATTTATAAAAAACATAAAGGAATTATTTATGAATGATAAAGAAATAAAGAAAGTTCCAAAACGTGTAAGAAATATAAAAGGTTATGGAAAGGCAATACTTGTTTTTACAATCCTAATCTTTGTATCAGTACTGATCTTTGTTAGTATTTCCCTATGGCAGGATGGAGCAGCCAGAAATACAATACAATTATTGAAGTATAGGGATTCTTATCAGGTTGTTTTTTTAACCAATGGCCAGGCATATTTTGGCAATATCACCGAAATTACCAATGAATATATACTCCTGAAAGATCCTTATTCTATTAAAGTACAGCAAAAGCAAACAGATGAAGAGGGACAGACAAAAGAATCGGAAATAAAGCTGCTTAGCATAGAAGATGAATTTTACAAGCCAAAGGGTTATATGTTAATTGAAAAGAGTGTAATAAACTTTATTGAAGAGTTAAAAGATTCTTCACAGATTATCGATATTATCAAAAATTATTAAGAATTTTTATTAAAATAAAAGTAGCTCAGATTTTAATTCTGGGCTACTTTTCCTATACTTAACCTTTATACAATTCTTTTAAAATACCTAATAATACCCTCTAAATTTCTTTTCTTCTTCTTTTAGATACCGAGATTACCAACAGTATTACTCCAGCAAACATAGATAATATACCAGCTATGGGAATGATTGGATTCATTCCTGTAAAAGGAAGTTCAGTAATTCCCAATACCTCTATAACCGGCGGTGGTGGTGGTGGTTTCTTGGTATTTGTTCTACTAAAGCTGTAGCTTTGCTTTGCGGCACCAACTACTATTCCGGTAATATTAGCTATACGGGTGTAACCTTTTGGGGTAGTGGTCTCTTTAATTTTGTAAGTACCCCATGGAAGATTTGTCCAGCTAACCGTTCCGTTACCTGTAACTGTCTTTTCTGCTCCTACTGCAGCTCCTGCTGAATTGTAAAGAGTAAATCCTGCTGTATCTCCAGTACCAAGTCCGCTCTTGTTTAAGGTTATTGAACCTAAAACAATTTTAGTATTTACCCTATCAAAGCTGTAGCTTTGCTGGCTGGCACCAACTACTATTCCGGTAATATCAGCAATTGGAACATAACCTGGAGGAGTGGTGGTTTCTTTTATGTTATATGTATCCCAGGGAAGATTAGACCAGTTAACTGATCCGTTACCTGTAACTGTCTTTTCTCCACCTACTACTGCAGCTCCACTTGAATAATAAAGTGTAAATCCGGCTGTATCTGTAGCATCAAGTCCGGTTTTGTTTAAAGTTATGGATCCTAAAACAATTTTAGTATTTGCCCTATTAAAGCTGTAACTCTGCTGGGCAGCTCCTACTACTATCGCAGTAATGTCAGCTATAGGAGTGTAACCTGCTGGGGTTGTGGTTTCTCTTATTGTATATGTATCCCATGGCAGATTGGACCAGGTTACTGATCCATTTCCTATTACTCTCTTCTCTATGCCTACTGCAGCTCCAGCTGAATTGTAAAGGGTAAATCCTGCAATATCTGTTGCTCCAAGGCCTGATTTATTCAGGGTTATTGAACCTAAAACAATTTTAGTATTTACCCTATCAAAGCTGTAGCTCTGCTGGGCAGCTCCTACCACTATACCTGTAATGTCAGCTATAGGAGTGTAACCTGCTGGAGTAGTTGTTTCCACAATCTTGTAGGTATCCCATGGAAGATCGGACCAGATTATTGATCCATCTCCAGTTATAAAC
>NMQN01000556.1 GCA_003575245.1 Candidatus Atribacteria bacterium 1244-E10-H5-B2
AAGGTCTTATCCCAAATCAGGTTTCCCCTTTTATCAAGTTTTACTATCCAAACATCAGTCTTGCCTGCACCCATCGATTTTGTCCAACCGGCTACCATATAATTCCCATTTTTATTCTGAATAATAGAGTTTGCCCAATCTTCACTCGTCCCACCAAAAGTCCTATCCCAAACTTTATTACCGTCTTTATCCAATTTTATTACCCAAAAATCTCTATCTCCTGTATCTTCTAATACCGTAAACCCGGCAACAGCATAACCTTCATCATCAGTCTGAATAATAGAGTAGGCCTCATCATTTTCACTTCCCCCAAAGGTCTTTTCCCATACCAGGTCTCCTCTTTCATTAAGTTTTGCTAGGCGGACATCTCCCCTTCCCGCTCCCTCTGACCATACACATCCGGTAGTAATAAAATTCCCATCTTTGGTCTGGATAATAGAATATATTTCATCCCAATTTGTTCCTCCAAAGTTATTATCCCATTCCATATTTCCTTTAGCATCAAGTTTTATTACCCAGCAATTATCTTCTCCCCAGAGCTTTATTCCGGTACTTGCGGCAATTGCATAACCTCCGTCTTCGGTCTGAATAATAGAATATGCTACATCATTTTTATCTCCATCAAAAGTCTTCACCCATTCTTTATTCCCATTCTCACCAAGTTTTATTATCCAGATATCCTGTTTTCCAGAGTAAATTGTACAGATAAACCCGGCAACTGCATATCCTCCATCCTTGGTTTGGATAATAGAGTTCGCTATATCAGGCTCGTTATCACCAAAAATCTCCTCCCATTCCATGTTTCCATTCTTATCAAGTTTTATTATCCAGATATCTTGTCTTTTCTCTTCGCTAAATTCTATATATCCAAGTTTTGCTCTCCAGGTATCCTTCTTTTTCTCTCTATCCAATATTGTATATCCGGCCACTGCATAGCCCCCATTTTCAGTCTGGGTAATAGAAAATCCCCTATCCTCAAGTCTTCCTCCAAAGGTCTTATCCCAGGTAATTGCATCCCCCTTATTTTCACCTGATGCGTAATCAATAGCTAAAAAAGAAATTAGTATCAGGCACAATAACAATTTAATAATTACAGATTTTCTCACAACTTATATCTCCTTTAAAATACAAACTTTATAAAGTCATATTTAATTTTCCCCCGGATTATCTTTTTTTATTCAGAGAAATTTTGGAAGCTATATTTTACTTAATAAATAACAAATTATGCCCGGGCCAGATGAATAGGTTTGTCGGTTATCCCTTCTGCCGCTTCGGCGATGGTCTCTGCCAGGGTGGGATGAGCATGGATAGTATTTACAATCTCGAAAGCAGTGGCTTCCATAGACAGGCCCAGAGTCACTTCGGCAATCAGGTCACTGGCGTGAGCTCCTAAGATGTGCACACCCAAAAGTTCGAGAGTATCACCATCGGCAATTATCTTTACCATTCCTTCAGCCTCTCCCATGCCCAGGGCCTTACCATTAGCCATAAAAGGGAATTTGGAAACCTTAATATTATCATTCTCTTTTCGGGCTTCCTCTTCAGTTAGCCCTACGCTGGCTACCTCAGGCATAGAAAATACACAATTAGGAACCACTTTATAATCCATTAAAACCTCTTTACCGGAGATATTCTCTACCGCAACTATTCCTTCTCGGGACGCGACATGGGCTAACATTATTTTACCCACCACATCTCCGACCGCATAGATACCGGGAATATTAGTTCTCATCTTTTCATCTACCTTAATAGCTCTTCTATCTAATTCGATACCCAACCCTTGGACATCTATGTTCCCCAGCTCAGGTACTCTGCCAGCAGCTAACAACACTTTTTCGGTCTCTAATTTCTTCTCTCCTTCTGATGTTGAAACCAGAACTTCTAAATTCTGATTGTTCTTCTTTATCCCCTTAACTTTACAATCAGTAAGAATTTCAATCCCTTTTCTCTTTAAGCTCACGGTAAGCCTGCGGGCTATCTCCTCATCTATAGAGAGTAAGATTCTGGGGAGCATCTCTACTACGGTAACTTCCACTCCTAAAGCCTTAAAGATACCGGCAAACTCTATGCCTACCACCCCTCCCCCAATAATTATCATCTTGGAGGGCAACTCGCTTAAGGACAGGGCTTCATCACTGGTTATCACTCCTTCTACATCCAAACCGGGGATAGGTAACTTCATCACCGAGGAACCGGTAGCAATTATAATATTTTTAGTCTTTATAACCTCTTTTTGTCCTGCAGTATCGGTAACTTCCACTTTCCCTGGTTCTATTATCTGTCCTTCTCCTCTTGCTACTCTTACCTGATTGACTTTCATTAATTGCTCTACACCTGAGGATAATCCCCGGGTTATCAGGTCTTTCCGCTTCATTATGGCAGGAAAATCAAAAGAATAATCTTTGACCTGAATTCCGAATTCTTCAGCCCTTTGGAGATTGTTTAATAGCTCTGCAGTACTTACTAAAGCTTTGGTGGGAATACAACCTCTATTTAAACAGACTCCCCCCAACTTATCCTTTTCCACCAGCACTGCTTTTAATCCTAAATGAGCAGCTTTTATAGCCGCTACATATCCGCCAGGTCCTCCACCGATAATTACTACATCAATCTCGCTCATATCTTATCTACATCCTCCTTATAATAAATTTAAATGGGTTTATTAGTTATAAACAGTCTATTTCTTAATAAAAAATTGATAAGAAGATTGGTTAAAAAAGATAAATAAAAAAATAAGTTTAAGTTAAAAACAGATTAGAAATCACTCTAAACTGTTTTTAACTTAAACTTGCATGAAGATTTAACAAAGAACAATCAATATATTTTCTCTTATCATCTTTTTTATCTCATCTTTAAATATGTTTCATTAAAATTATTTTAATACTCTATTTTTATCATCTCTACATAGATAGAAGTAGTCTCACCGGCATATACCCAAATATCTTCTACCCAGGTTCTATACCCATCCTTAATTAGAGTAATCTCGTATGTTCTTTCTCTGAATTCCTCTAAGATTTTTGGTTGAGAAGATGAGGTCGCTGTCTTATAAGTTCCATTTACAAATATTTTTGCTCCGTTTACATTACAGTAAATAGCAATCGAACTATATACAGGCAAAGGAATTAAATCAGCAGAAACCGTAGTGGTTCGAGAAGGTGATACTGAGACATAACTACTCCAATCCCGATAACCAGTCTTTACTAATTTAATCTGATGCTGGCCTGCAGTAACTCTGTCCAAATTTAAGGGGGTCGTTCCCCGGTAAACATTGTCCAGATATACCTTCGCTCCTTGAGGTTGGGAAGTTGCTACAATCCTGCCATAATAAGTGGGAGGAGTTGTTGGTCTTACCGTATAACTTAATAGGTTACTCGAAGTCCAAGCGGTGGGAGGCATAGATATTATTATACCCTTGATTTTGTTGGTAAAGGTTCGATAATTTTTGCTTATTTCTGGCATAAATTCTTTGGAGATAAGATCCTTTTCTCTATCGCTTAGAAGTCTGGGTTTGGTGGTAGCAAATCCCTGTATATATTCAATCCCTGGTCTGGTACGTGGGTCAATCAGACCTTCAACGGAATGAATTTGTCCGGCTCTTACAAAATTATGCGGTGAATACCGGTTGGGAAAGAGTATTTTCACTCTACCTTCGGTGTCATAGTTATAAAGCGTTACAAAGGAATCCCGGGATACCTGGAAGGAAATCTTAATCTTCTCCCCAGGGGCATAAGTAGCTCCTCTTTCTTTGTTCAGCCATAACCTAAGAGAAAAAGTAGGCCGAGGGTTGATAATTTGTATACTCTTCATCTTTTCGACTTCCCCCGGACTGGGGCTTTGAGCAAAATTAATTCCGGAAATACCCAACCAAAGAAAAACTATTAGAGCAATAAAAACGCAGGCAAATATTTTTTCCCTCTTCTGAAACAATAAACTTCTTAACATCTTTAAAAACCTCCTTTTTTTCGTATATCGTATATCGTATTGCCCAAAAATTCAAAACAGCTATCTCTTTTTGTGATAATCTGTTATTGCAAACTTTGATTTTAGGTAGGGGGCGGATTCATCCGCCCCGGGAGTTCCAGTAATTTTTTCTAACGGGCTCGATAAATCGAGCTCCTATATCATAAAACTAAAAAGTGAAGGCTAAAAGTAAAGAACCATGATTCAAAACTCAAAGCTTTTTCTGTAAATTTCAAATCTTAAGTTATGGTTTTGTGTTTTCTGTTTTTCGTTTTTAGCTATATACTAATTAAGCTTCTGTTTGCCGCATATCACTTACTTTTTATTATACCATAAAAAATAAGCAAAAATACCCCGTAAAATCAAAGAGATACTAAATTGTTTTCCTTGCTAAACACTTAGAACCCTGACTTAAATAAAGACTTTGGGACTTTTTTACAAATAAATCACCCTCAATAGGTTAAAACACTTGCAATATATAGCAACTTCTCTTATAATTACATAAGATATTTCTCTTTCGGATGGTAGATTGGGTTAAATATATAAAAAAATTAAAAATAATTTCTAAAAAAAGAAGGATTTTTAAAATACTTGTCGTATACTATATAAGTAGTAACAATGAAATGCTTGCAAATACTTATATTTTACCCCTATTTTTACAGGGTATTTTGTTTTAAAAAACGAAAGGAGGTGTAAACAGTGAACAAAGGCGAATTAATTGATAAGGTAGCAGGTGAAATCGGTGTTACTAAGCGGGAAGCCAAAAAAGCTGTCGAATGCGTATTCGAAACCATTACTGATTGCTTAGCCAAGGGTGACGCAGTTAGATTAGTAGGATTCGGAACTTTTGGTGCCAGACAAAGAGCTGCTCGAATGGCAAGAAATCCACGTACTGGCGAAAAAATCCAAGTAAGAGCTATGAAAGTACCTTTCTTCAAAGCAGGCAAGGAATTAAAAGGGAAGGTAAAATAAGAAAATATTTTAATTATGTTAACAAGTTTAATTGTAAATAGGCCTATCCAGGTAATTTTTTAACACCTGATAGGCCTATTCCTTTGATATATTAACTACTTCTTTTCTTCTATATGCACACCTTGAATATTTACATTTACCCCGGTAACTTTAAGTCCAGTTTTGGTTTCTAATTCCCCTTTTACCTTCTTCTGAATTTCTTTAGCTACATCAATTATTATGGAACCATACTCTAAAATAACCGAAATAGTGGTAGAAACTTCTTTGTTTTCTCTAAGGTCAACATTTATCCCTTTTTCTAATTCTTTGGTCCCCAATAAAGTTCCTATCCCACCTTTGACGCGAGTAGCTAATCCGGCTACTCCGGGTATGCCGATTACTGTCCGACTAATTATGGTCGCTATTACCTCGGGTACAATATTAACTTCTCCTAAAATTTCTTTGGCCTTAACTTTTTCTTCTTTTTTCTCTTGTTTCTTTATTTCCCCAGCTATTTTTTCGGTTTTCTGGGTAGGTACATCCTCTATTTTCTCTTTTTTCTCCTTTTTTTTGTCCATACTAATCTTAATTCTCCCTCCCCTCTTACTCTAATACTTTTTAAATCTTCTATTTCTGTAAAATCACTTTAGCTATAAATTGCTTTCTAAGCTGACCCCGTATTTTTAATAACTTCTTATTTCTTCCTGTAACTTTTCGCCTGGAGTGATATCGGTAATATAATCTTTTATCCGGGTTTGACCAAAAATTTAATCGCGGTCCTCTCTTCTCCTTCAATTTCTACATCTACAAAAGCCGGTATACAGATTAAATCAACACCACTGGTTGCGGTAAAACCTCGAGCAATAGCAATAGCTTTAACTGCTTGATTTACTGCCCCTGCTCCAATTGCTTGTAATTCTGCTTTTCCTTCTTCCCGTATTACTCCTGCTAAGGCACCGGCTACTGCTTTAGGATTCGACTTAGATGAGACCTTTAACAGCTCCATTTTTTCTCCTCCTTATAATATTAAATGCTTTATAAAATATCCACATTTACAAATCTATGTATCCTATTTTGTC
>NMQN01000452.1 GCA_003575245.1 Candidatus Atribacteria bacterium 1244-E10-H5-B2
CATTTAACTTTGATATGCATTTTTAAATACCGCCTCATTATTCCCAGAAATATCGTCTTTTTACTCACCTTTGATTCTCTCATATTAGTCTCTCTTTTGCTTGCTCTCCGATTCTTTCTGTCTGTTCCTTGCCGTGTAACGTTTCAGCCCTTTGTTTATCAGAAACACGCCACCAAAGATGAATCCCAAAACCAACCCGACAAGCACTACCTCTAACATCTTATTCAATTACCCCCTTTTTACCAGATTTTTCTACTGGTCAATAAAAGAATTATTACCACCAGCGCCACAAGGATTATAACCCAGGACCACATAATTATTTATACCCTTATTTATCCTTTGAATATCTCCTTTAAGTTTTTATTAGCCTCATTAACTCCCCTGACAAAATTATCCCACTCCTCAAGTTTAAAGCCACAAGAAGCCGAAACATCAAGACTTGCAATATAAAGGCCTATCTCATCTTTTTCCAGTTCGCAACCCATCGCCAGGGATTCCCCAATCTTGGTTTCTGATAATAAAGTTTGTTTGTCTTTTCCAAAGACTTTTACAAATCCCTTAAATTTACTTTTATTTTTCATAATAATTTTTTAATCTCCTTCCGATCAAAATTACCATATCCTGCGAATGATCTTACGTCCTATGACCTTGTTTTTAATTCTCCTGGCCAGCTTTTTCGGATCTCCGCTTGTGATAACTCTTACATCATTAGCTTGCCTGGCCAGTTTATAAAGAAAGCTAACTGCCTTAGTCATATTACTCATTTAATTAAAACCCCCTTTAAAATTGATTTTAAGTTACTTTCTGAGCCTTCCGTTTTCTTTTTTTTCCTTCCCAAAATTGAATCCCCTCTTAAATTTTAAATAGTCCTGCCCCCCGGGAGAGTTCTTTTAAGACCGGAGAGCAGGGGGTGATCCGGATAAAATATATGGAAAAAAAACCGGATCACCGATTTATTTATTTATCCTTTTTCTTTTCTTTCTTAATCGCAGAATAAATTATTCCTACTACCACAACTAAAACTCCAATAAGCCACCACTCCATTATTTAAACCCCCTTTCTTATTTAATAACTTGCTCAAAATACCCCTAAAAACGTTCCCTGGTAGCTTAGATAGTGTTTCTCTAACCTTCAACGTATGATATCAACCCCCTTCCGGTCTTTGATAGTTCCCTTCCTTATCCTAAAACACCGCTTTATGATCATAGGCAATAAATTTTTTACGCTTTCCTTTTTCTCCGGACTTCTCTTTTTCCTTGATAATTTTCTCGATAGATTTTAAAGCCAGTAAATACGAAGCCCTCTCTTTTTCTGTCAGGCTTTTCTTCTTTAATTCCCAGTTATAGAAAGCCCAGGTTTGTTTTAAAGTCTTTAACTTGATATTGTTTATCCCGGCCATTTCTTTATGATCACCGCCTTTTCTCAAAGAGATTTTAAAGCCTGGCAAATATTATCTAATATATCTAACCGCTTTTGTCTTGTAATAACTTCAGATTCCCTAAGGCCATAGTTGTAAAAATTATCCAAAGCAGGTTTAGCAATTTTATAAATTTCATCAAGTATATTTAAACGCCTGGTTATTTCATTCAGATTAAATTTATCTTCTCCACCATTTTTTATTTTGTCCTTAACTTTACGCATAAATGATTACCCCCCCTAATTTTTAAATATCTCTAACTTGCGATCTTACGCTTTCGCTTATATTCCCGGTTGTATTCTCTGATCCTTTCCCTATTTTTTATTCTCCAAAGTTCTCTCCTGACCAGACAGGCCTCTTTATTCTCCTGGTAGTATTTCAAGTTCCTTTTCTTGATCGCTTTTTTATTGCTCTTATACCACTTTTTAGCTTCCTTTTTTAAATGTTCTTTATGATCTTCCCGATATCTTTTATTGTAAATGCTTCTATTCTTCTTGTGATTATCGCTGTATTCTTTGCCTTTTATCAATACTTTACTTTGATTCTGATAATAATATTTTAAGGCTTCCCGGCTCCGGCAGGCCTTGCAGATATTAGTCCGGCCATCAATATTTCTCTTATCTACCGGAAACTTGAATACCAGTTTTATTTCCCCGCACTTTGAGCAAACCTTAAAGCATTTTGTTTTTTCTCTAATTTTATTCTCTCTCTCCTGGAAGTCCAGGCCGATCGAAGAAAAATAATCCAATCCAAAATCGGTTGAATCCGCCTTTTTCACCAATTACCACCTTCTGAAGATTTCTTTAAAATACCCCTAAAAATCTTTTTTGTTATCTTCTAAAAATAACCCTGCCCCCCTTTAGACAAAAGGTTATTAAAAAGAAGGGGACAGGGGACGGCAACCCGGTTCTGTTCTTATAGCCTGGCCGGACCGCCGGGATTCGATAATTCTTATTTAACCTCCTAAAGTGGGGTTTATCCAGATCATTAAATCCCAATCTGTTACTTCAACTGATACCACTTCTTTGTCAGGTATGTTAATAAATGTATAGTCAGTTTTAGATTGACCCACATACAACCATAAACTTCTAATCCAATCTTCGTAAGAGCTTCCATCTTTGCAATATGCTTTAAACCAAATTTGATAAAAAAAGATATGTACATTTCCAGTATTAGTTATCTTATAAAAGACAACTAAATCACTCCATTCTCCAGAATATTCAGAGTGATTTTGTCCCCAGCTTTCTATCACAATATCGCAACTTAAAATTTCTGGAGAAGGAGGACAACCCACCACTGCTAAAGTTAAAAATATGATCAAGACCGATAATAAAATCTTCCTTTTCATTTTTAAAAGACACCACCTTTTAATTTTTAGAATGCCGTTCTATTCTTTAAATACCCTGCCCCCCTTTAGCCGAAGTCCTAAAGTAAAGGGGACAGGGTCGGCAACCTGTAGAATTGGAATAAAAAGCTAGGCTACCAAAATTTACTACTCACTTTTTTTCTTCCTTTCCTGGCAAAATTTCTTAAATTGAGAATAGTCTCCTTTCGGATGTCCCCGACAAAATTTTAAGTAGTCAGAAAATTTATTCTCATCCGGTTTATAACTGTCCTCTCTGATATCGATACCATCTACCAGGTCAGAAATAATTTTATTAGCTCCTTTATCAAATTCATTACTTTCCACTTTTTTACCCCTCCTTATTTTACCCGATAAGTTTTTCCAGTAACTTAGATAGTTGTGTTTTATGTATCCGTATCCCTACTTGGACGAACCCATCAGTACCAATTTCCATATCCAGTTTAAATTTTGTAGGGGTTACAAATTCAGGTACTACCTTCTTCCCGAAGGTGGGAAACCTACTTAGTGAAGGGTTCTTGAGTATCCGTTCAAAAGATTGTTTGATTAATACTTCGGTTATGTCCAAAAGTATTGTTCCGTTTTTCAGTATGTCACTTTCTGTTATCGATAACTCTATCCAGGTCTGTCTAGCAACCGGTGTATAGTCCCTGATGAATACGGGTTTTTGTTCTAGTTTCGCATACTCTAGACGTAAGTAGATTTGCATTTTGTCTTGCTTAACCTTAATTTTGGCGAACATCTTCCCCCTATGGGTATACCGGATATAAGTTGTTAGTACCGTCCTTTTCACCCCTGCCTGTACACCTAGACAAAACCCGTCAATTTTTTTGAATAAATCTACCAACCAAATTGGTTTATCCTTCAAAAAATACGCTTCGTCTAACATATCCCCATTACCTCCTTCCAGTTTTATTTTCCTCTCTTCATACCTTTGGGCAATCTCCGAATCATCAAAGAATTCAACAAAACTACCCTCCTTCAAGTTTAACCCTCCTTTCAAAATCCCCCTGCCCCCCGAAAAAGCACCGACTCCAAAACGGGGAGCAGGGATCGGCAATCTGCAGAACGCATAGAAAGTCAGATCACCGGGATACTTTTAATAACCTCTATAACTTTTGTTATTCTGAAATACTGTTTTATGATCGTAGGCAATAAATCTTTTATGCTTTCTTTTTTCTCCGGCTTTCTCTTTTTCCTGGATAATTTTCTCGATAACTTTTAAGGCCTTCAAATACTTATCCTTTTCTTTTTCCGTTAGTTCTTTTTTTTCTAATTCCCACTTATAGAAGGAGATTGTTTGTTCCAAAGCCTTTATCTTTAGAGCCACCCTTTAAAACACTTCCTTTAGTTTTTTATAACTGCCTTCAATATATCCCACAAATACCCTAAATCGTTGATTCAAGTAGCCTACAACGCGAGAGTTAAGAGATGCGCTTAGAGATATATCCCTTTTACCTTCCTTTCTTACATACCTTCTAATACTGTACCGGTATATTTAAATTGCTCTATTAAAGACATTACCGCAGGATGCACTAAAATTTTTACTACCAAAACCGGGAATAATCCAAAAAATATTATGATACAGGATAAAACGGCCATAGCAAAGATCATACTTCGAGGTACTTCTCTTACTTCCTTAAATTGAGGTAACTTGGGACCTAAAAATGCACTAGCAAATACTTTAACAAATGAGGCTAAAGTTAAAATACTAACTGTCATAGCTGCTATAGATAAAAGCGGATTAAATCTATACACTGATTCATAAATTAAAAGTTTAGAAGCGAAACCATTAAACGGTGGAAGTCCAGCAATGGCTGCTGCTCCAATTATAAAAAAGATAGTGGTATATTTCATCGAGTGAGCTAACCCGCCCATCTTATTAAGGTCTTTAGTTCCTGTTCTAAAAAACAATGCGCCAGCGGTAAGAAACAGTAAGCCCTTATACACAGCATTATTCATAATATGAAAGATACCACCTTCCATGGCGGTAATTCCATATTGTTTTAAAGCTACAGGGTTTGCTAAAATGGCCAATCCCACTCCTACTCCCAGAAGCATGTAACCTGTCTGAGAAACAGAATGATAAGCCATAAGTCTTTTTATATCTTTCTGAACAACAGCCATAGTAACTCCGACAAACATAGATAAAAGACCAAAAATAATAATTATCCAGCCTACAGTCAAGGTATTTAAAGTGATATTATATAAAGAAAAAACTACCCTAAACAAAGCATATAGACTGGCCTGGCTGGCAGCAACCAATATCATACTAATTGGTGCAGGTGCCTCCGAATAAGCATCTGGTGTCCACATATGCATAGGTACTGCTCCTGCCTTCATAGCCAGGACTGATATTAAAATACATAAAGCAATCTTGTCTAATTGAGAGTATTTAATCACACTGGCTAAAGCCGCAAAATTAAGAAGATCATACTGCCCGTAAAATATTCCTGCGGTAAATAAAACCATAAGAGCAGATATTGAACTAACCACCATATATTTAAAGCCCGCTTCCGCCGGTTCACCCAAATCAACTCCCCTGAAACAAATTAAGACAATAGAGGCAATTGAAGCAATTTCCAGGAATACAAAGAAATTAAATATATCTCCGGTAAATTCCATCCCAAACATACCTATCGCTAAAAGCAATAACAGAGAATAATATTTATCAAGCCCACTATGCTGCTTCATAAAACTTAAAGAATAAACTGCTCCTACAAAAGAAATAACTGCAGTAATCAAACCCATAAATATTCCCATCGCATCTATCTGGAACATAATCCTGATGGGGAATTTTAACCCTGAAGGCAAAGTCAAAGAAGGAGATGTTGCACCAAAAACATAAACTTGGGGACCAACTGTTAGTATTTTAACTGCTAATATAATGGTTAAAATTAAACTTACACTTAAAGCAAGGGTGGTAAGAATTCCCGTAGCGTTTTTATTTATCCGACCGATAAGCGGCACCAAGAAAGCTGCCAATAGAGGTATAGCTATTATTAATATGGGAATATGGTTCGATAGATTCATCCTTTCAACCTCCTTGCCTGGTCTGTATCCAAGATAAATTACCTATCTCGTTTTTTGTATATCTCCCAAATAGATAATATTGTTACTACTACAAAAGAAGCAATAAAATATATAGATGCTATCAATATTACAATCAGAAAAGTATCCATTAGTTTTTGCTCTTTTC
>NMQN01000393.1 GCA_003575245.1 Candidatus Atribacteria bacterium 1244-E10-H5-B2
TAGGAAATTAATGTCAAGTATTATGTTTTTCGATTCAAGGGGAAAACAGACACACAAGAGGCGATACGAAAGACGGTGAACGTAAACGGGATCAGAATTCACAACTTCATAAAATACTCGAAATGACAGATAACCCTTTTTTATCAGCCTCTGAACCCCTTTGTTTTAAAGGCTTTCAGAACCCCTTCAGGAATGCCCCAAAAACGCACGGAGAGTGCCTTTAAACGCACGCAAAAATTTAAAAAATCGGCAATTTACTACCCTGATTTTGAGGTATTTTTGCTCTTCCAAAATCACCAAACCCTTATAAATAGCCATTTACAGTTTTTGAACATCCGAAAATTCAATCAAAAAAGGGCGATTTTCGAGGGGTAAAGTATAGGTCAACCCAAAACGCGCCTACGAACGTTTACAGCGTTTTTCGCTTAAAACCTTTATGATATAAGGCTTTTAGAAGTGCGTTAAAAGAGGCTTTTGCTTACTTTATAGAATAATAGGACTTGCGGAAAAGCGCTAATGTAGGTAATAAATTACACCTTAACTACACATTTCTGCAAGTACACTACTTGATATTACGTATAAAATGATATATTTTACTAATAAATAGTATTAATTTGCAAGAAAGATGTAAATTTGATTTACGCTTTAATTTAAAATTTTCTCTCAAAAAAGAAGAATTTTTAAAAATTATGTCGAATTATTATATATAAAACACGCGATGTTACTATTTCAGACAGGCGAGACGCCTGTTCTACGGGGATAAACTGGTTTGATAAATCAAACAGGAAATTTGTTAAAGGGCTGGTACTTAAAAGATATTGTTAGATTTCCTTAATTTTTAAGATTAGGTCTTTGTGGGTTTTGGTTAGGGTGGTAAGTTTATGGTTATACTTTTTTAAGTCAATCATCAAGGTTTGTACTTTTTTAGAATCCTTCAGTATCACCGGGTCACATAGCTGACTTTCTGCGAGGATTTTATTTTTTTCTAAGATCTTTATCTTCTCTTTAACTGATTTTAGTTTATCCAGAATATCTTTATTTTGTCGGTAGATACGATTTCGTTCTTCTGCTTCTTTCTGTTTTCTCAGTTTATCTAAGATTTTTACTTTTAACTTCGATTTCACCGCTCTTTTGGTATATAAGTTACCATCATTAATTTCTGCCAGTAATTGAGCTCGTTTTTCTATAAAGTAGGAATAGTTTCCGGGATAGTCATAAATCCGACCATCCCGAATTTCAATTACCCGGGTAATTAGATTATCTAAAAAGAAGCGGTCATGAGATACAATTAATATGGTCCCCGAATATTTTAATAAAGCTCGCTGAAATAATTCTTTGGTTAATATATCCAGGTGATTGGTCGGTTCATCGAGTATCAGAAAATTAGATTCCTGCATCAGAATCTTTGCCAGAGCCAGGCGGGATTTTTCTCCTCCGGAGAGAACACTAATCGGTTTATAAATAGCATCACCGGAGAAGAGAAAGGCTCCCAACAAATTTCTCCTTTCTCCGGTAGTCATAGAACTTGATTCGTCAGATATTTCCTCCCAGACAGAATTATTATAGTTGAGATTTTCAGAGCTTTCCTGAGAGAAGAAAGCTAGATTTACTTTATGTCCCAGGTGTACTGTGCCGGCAGTCGGACTTTCTCTTTTGCTGATTAATCGGGAAAGGGTAGATTTACCTGCTCCATTTATCCCTACCAGGGCAATCTTTTCACTACGGTGTAAGGTAAAATTTAGGTCGCTGAATACAGAAATTTCCTCATATTTTTTATTCAAGTTTTCTATACTCACTACTTTATCCCCGCTGCGGGGACATTTGGGAAAATAGATGGCTGCTTTTTTGGGTGCTTTATCAATTTTTACTATTTGCATTTTTTCCAGCATCTTTATTCTGCTTTGCACCTGTGCCGCCTTAGTGTTCTTATAACGGAATCTCTCGATAAAAGCCTCAGTTTTTGCTATTTTATCTTGCTGGTTTTTAGCTTGTTTTTGCAAAAGCTCCTGTCGTTTTACTTTTTCTTTTAGATAGTAGGAAAAGTTTCCCTGGTAGATGGTCAATTTCTGATGAGATAATTCTGCAATTTGGGTCATAAGTTTGTCCATAAAGTATCGGTCATGAGAGATGACTATTATGGTTCCGGTAAAATTTAGAAGCCAGCCTTCCAGCCACTCCAAGCTTTCTGTATCCAGATGGTTGGTAGGTTCATCGAGTAAAACTATATCCGGTGAAGAAAGCAATATGGAAGCCAGGATTATCCGCATCTTCCATCCTCCGGAGAATTCAGTACATTGCCTGGCAAAATCTTTTTCTCGGAAGCCTAAACCTTTTAGAACTTTATGAGCCTGGGTAGAAAAAGTATAACCTCCTCGATGCTCAAAGAGGTTGGTTATTTTTTCATATTTTTTAAGAGCTGCCTGATATTTGTTTGATAGAGCAGAAAGCGAAGTCAGACGTTCTTCGCAAGCTTTAAGGGAATCTTCTAATTTAGCAATGCCTGATTTTTCCTTCAGGTAAGAGATAAGGTCGATGTTACTTTTAAGTTCGATTAAATCCTGCGGCAGATAGCCAATCCGTCGATTTCGTGGTAAAGTAATATTACCTTTATCCGGCTGAACAAACCCTACGATAGTGCGAAATAGGGTAGTTTTTCCTGTACCGTTATTACCCACCAGACCGATATGGCTGCCCCTGGGGATTCTCCAGTTTAAATTATCAAAGAGAACTTTCTCCTGGAAGCCGATGCTGATATTTTCAAGGGAAATCATAAGTATTTTCTCCTGTTAATCTTGATAATAATTGTAGTTGTATAAGAATTAACTTTTTTTAGTAGGGGTTCGATTCATCGAACCCGCAATGAACACGGGTCGGATAAATCCGACCCCTACATTAAAAGCAATAGTTTATACAAAAAAGTTTTAAGTTTTGAATTATGGTTTTTCGCTTTTCATTTTAACCTTTTAGTTGCATAACGAAAACTGTCAACTGAAAACCCGTATTTAATACTAACGACTAATTTAATTAGTAAATCAGTAAATTTATTATACACGAAATTTTAAATATTTACCGCGGAATTGAAATTATTATTTTTAAATAATATAGTAATATATAATGAAAAACAAATATTTATTTTCATTTAAAATCGTGTCAAAAGAACCGTCCCCTTGACACTGACATCCAGCGAGATTTTCAGGAGTTCAAGGGGAGGATGTTTAAGAATTCACTGAAAGGATTATTGCCTTTGTCGATGATACCGGTAATTATCAAACTTTCCGGCATAGAACCTGAGAAAAAGGTAGATTATATAAGCCGGGAAGAAAGAAATAAATTGGTTCACTTGTAAAAAGAATTAGAATTGACACCCACAGGTTTATTGGGATTTAAATGGTCGGTAGTGACCAGCGGAGGAGTTGCCCTTAAAGAAGTGAATCCGAATACTATGGGTTCTAAGAAGGTGGAAAACCTTTATTTTACCGGGGAGATTTTAGATCTTGATGGCCCATCAGGGGGATATAATCTTCAGGAATGTTGGAGTACCGGGTATCTGGCCGGCGAAAGCGCAGCAAAAAGACATTAAATTTTTGTGCTATAATTAAATAAATTATTCTCAAAAATCAAAAGAGATAAGATAGAATTACAAAATTAATTTGATTGTATAGTAATTTCCTTTTTTTTGTAAGCCCTACTTAGTAGATACTCACTTATCAGGGTAAACAAAAGACAATAAAATGAGAAGGGCACAATTCATTGTGCCCCTACAAGGTGTTAATTCTCAATAGTTAAGTAACTTATTTTGTATAAATTTCATAAGAGGTTAAAATGGAAATAAAAATATTTCACACTGCAGACCTGCATCTAGGAATGCGTTTTGCAGGATACCCGGATGTTCAGGATGAACTTATCAATGCGAGGCATGAAACACTTGAAAATATGGTTGGAATAGCCAACCAGGAAAGCTGTACTCTTTTTGTTATGGCCGGTGATTTGTTTGACCGGACAACGCTTAATGTCAAAGATATTTCCATGGCTGCTAGGACACTTAACGAGTTTGAGGGTGAACTGGTCATTATATTACCTGGTAATCATGATTATTACACTCATGACAGCAAGTTGTGGAATGAATTCTCCAAACATGCGGGTGACCGTATTTTAATCCTAAAAAATCCTGATATATATAACCTTGATAAATATCATTTAAAAATTAATATTTATGCTGCGCCATGTAGTGCTAAACATTCGAATGAGAATATGATTAAGTGGGTCAATTCTAGGGAGAGCATTGAAAATGATTCAATAAAAATTGGTTTAGCACATGGAAGCCTTGAAGGAGTTTCTCCTGATTTTAATAAAACATATTATCCTATGACTCTGAAGGAATTGGAATCTTCCGGTCTTGACCTGTGGCTGCTTGGTCATACTCATCTGCCATGGCCTGAAAATCCAGATAAAAACTCCAGAATTCTCATTCCCGGGACTCCTGAGCCTGATGGGTTTGATTGCAAACACGAAGGCAGTGCCTTTATTATTGACATGGAATCTTCTTCAAACATGAAAGTTCAGAAAGTGAGTACAGGAAAATACCGTTTTTTTATTGACCAGGTTGTGTTGAATGACGATAAGGCTATTGCTTCAATGAAGCGGAAATATACTGGTGATGAATATAGTGATATGGTGTTACGCCTCATTTTAAAGGGGAGATTAAGAAAGGAAGAGCTTGAAATGGTCGAAGAATCCATTGAGTTAATAAATAATGGTGTGCTGCTTCTTCAAATAGTTAAAGATGAACTGCATGAATCAATTACACCTGAACTAATTAACAGTGAATTTACGGAAAATTCATTTCCGCACCAGCTTCTTTTATCTTTGCTTGAAGAGAAGAAAGAGATATCCTTTAAGTCATTACAAAGAGCCTATGACATAATAAGGGAAATACGCAATGAAAATTAAGAGTATACAATTAAAACCATTTGCCGGAGTTTCAAATAAAAAAATTGATTTTTGTTCAGGGCTTACGGTAATACTTGGTCCTAATGAGTCAGGTAAATCTACTTTGCTAAATGCCTTAAAATCGGTACTTTTTACCGAGGTTGAGTTAACAAAGGTAAGATTTGACAAATTAATGAAAGAATATATGCCGGTTAAAGGTGGAGATACGATTAGAGTTTCTCTTGAATTTCAAACAGAGGGGAAAGACTACTTTCTTAAAAAAACATGGAAGCCTGGAAATGGGAAAGGTTCCTCGATTCTTAAATTTTCTGATCAAAGGGAGTTTACAACAGATGGAGAAGTATCCAGGCTGATAGATGAATTTCTCCCTGCTCATCAAGGTACGGTAAATAATATATTGCTAACCTGGCAGTCTGAACTGGATAAAACAATGGATATATTACATGATGAAGATGTAAATATCAGGCCGGATCTGGGAGATATTCTAAGATCCTCAATCATGGAAACAGATGGAGTATCAGTAGAAAAATTAAGATTAAGACTTGACCGGGAATATGAAGATTACTTTCAGCATTGGGATATGAAAAAAGAAGCGCCTGAAAATAGGCGGGGGATAAATTATCCTTACAAAAAGGGGGTAGGGAAGATACTAAAAGCCTACTATGAAAAAGAAGGGATTAAAAAAAATTATGAAGAAGCAGATAAGATAGAAATAGAAATTGATGAAATAAATAAAAAGATTCAGGATGAGGAAATTAAGCAAAATAAAATTAAGGATGAATTAAATCAATATAAGGGTATAAAATCTCAAATACAGGAGAGACAGCAGATAGATAATGATTTGAGAACGATTGACCATGAAACAGAAGAGATAAAAAAGCTTAGCAAAGAATGGCCAATTAAAGAAAATTGGCTGTCAAAGAAAGCCGAACCCGGAGTTATAAAAATAGAAGTAAAAACGGAAAAAATCAAAAAAGAAGAAGTTGATGCCCGCCAGAATCAGGAAAACAAAGAATTTCGCAC